>NZ_JBLVXX010000109.1:0-3007 GCF_048283985.1 Enterobacter cloacae complex sp. 6730903
GATTTCTCCCTTTGGGAGAAATCCCTCTATTAAGAGGGTATTTAAATGAATGCGATACAAAAGTTAGTTGAATCTATTCTTGTTAAAATGGGTTTTGTTGGCGCTGTAGTGGAAAATATATATTTGGATTCAAAACCATTTCGGCATATTCGATTTGTGGCTGATATTCCAGTAATATCTTTTCTACCTCATTTGGTGAAATATCTTAAGGGCGCAGACCATCTTTACTGTGGTAACGATGATTTGCATCCTCTTTTCATTTATTTTTCCGAAGCGGCTACATTAAAAGCAGGCCCTGTAAATCTCGCGAACTTTCGTTTTGAAGTTTCTATAGCTTCAACTCATTTACGACTGGTCTCAGAGCAGCCTGATTTGCTTATCAAAGGATTTAACCGGGATAATCTAGAATACGTTTATTACCGCTCAGATTTGGCCTCTAAGGATCTTATACTAGGCCTTGTTGAACACGGTTCTCCTTTCATAAAACATCTACATGGACTTATACAAAAGCGAATTTTAAACGAGTTCTCTCTGATTTTTTCTGTTCTTGAAAAGATTTTAGAAAGCGCGAAGCCACAAATTCTTGCTTGCTTCCATAGTGTTGATTATGAAATGAACGTAAAAATAATAGCCGAAGCTATACCTGAAACTGTATCTAATCAGATAGTCACATCTGATTATATAGTTAATTCTATATCAGATGCGGACAAGTTTATAAATCATGTTCGTCGCTATTTAGCAGGCAGGGTAATGAAGAGGCGGATATACGCTGAATTAGATGTTTGTGAAGAAACATCAAATATTTCACTAGTGAACTTAGGATGCTTTACGTCTCCTCTGCTCGTTACGGAATATCAAATGTTTAAGCCACACTCTTCAGGGTTATATCGAAAAGCTATAAACAACTCCTTAAAACAGTTCAAACCAGAAATGCATGTACCTTCTGAAGAACTCTTTTATAATTAATCTAACCCATCCGGGAACTTGCTTCCCGGTGGGAAGCACTTCCTTTTTAGTCATGAGGTAGTGTAAATGTTTAAAGAATCTGACCACGTGGAATTTGTTAGTGCCTTTCTTTATCAAAATTTAGGCCTTAATGTTCCCGCTGACGATATAACCGTTCAATTATCTGATACTTCGTTCGACAAAGTAACCTTTGATTACGATGTAGATATCGATAATTTAAATTGTATGTTGGATCTCTACATATCTGAACTAATAAAGCACAACGCATCTTACTCCGATTCTATTCTTTTGAAACAAAAAATAATTTATTTTCTTGGAGTATTTAAGAATTTCGGATTTTTTACGTTTGATATTCGCGGATATAGTAATACTTTAAGCCCAGTTAAAGTTATTGATATTGTTTCAATGATTATTAATGACTGTGAAGAGTTATCTAAAGCTAATTCTTCTACTGATGCTATAAGAAATCTTTATCTCGATAAAATGAAGGTGGATGGGAAAGTGTTAGTTGCGAAATTTGCACTTAAACAGTTTTTTCATTCCGACTTTGGTGACTTTATCTCATTTGTCGAGAAAAGAATTACAGATTGTCTTAATGAAACTTTAAGGATTATCAAAGCTGTTGAACATGGCTTTGTACGTGTTGGGCAGCATAAGATTAATCGCCGTATTAATGATGACTTAAAGTTATGCATTGATTTCAATACTGATGATTATCCGGCAAATATGCCAGATATATATATTAAGTTTAACGATACATTTGATGGGAACGGGGCGTTATATTGTGACAATGATGCCCTCATATCCCTCTATACCGATGTTGCTTCAATTATCAATGTGCCGGTGATGATGGAAGTAAGATTGATCAATAAAAGAGGGCGTGTTGTCTGTGATTCTTCGCATTCAACTTACGTATCTCTCGAAAGTAATGACCGATACAGAGTAACTGATCGCACATTACTAATAACTGAAGCTTTTGACGATTTTCGTAACGCGTCTCAATGATCCTTTTGCTTCAGTCCAAAAAAGTAACTTTGGTTGGCTGAAGACACTTGTCTATGACAATGTAAAATCTGTCGCTGGCATCTTCTTTTAGCTTAACCAAACTTTTATCTAACCCAGTGGGGAAGTCGCTTCCCTTCTGGGGCACTTCCTCTCAAATTTGAGGTAGTGTATATGACACATTCATCTGATGATAAAAACTATGTCCGAGCAGTTCTGAGCTATCTTGGCATAGATTTTGATGAGGCGGATATAGTATTAAGTGTTTGCCATTGTCAAAGTGACGAGCTTTCTTTTACCTGTAATATCAAAGCTATTGAACTCAAGAATGCTGTTGATTTATATGTCGATAGTATCTCTGAGAATGAAATAGAAGCTTTAAACAGAGAATCTTTAAAATCTCGACTCTGTTACTTTCTTGAGGTGTTTGACGCAGTCTCTGGTCAGTACCTTGAGATTTCAGGAAAACACTTTGCAACTAGCCGTTTTGAATATGATGATGTTTGTAGTGAAGTTCTTAGCATGTCTAATGATGTTTCTCAGTCGAAAGGTTATGACCGGGATGAATATAACAGACTGATGCAGGTTGATGGTCAGGTTATGATTGCCCGTTTTGCTTTGCAACAGTTCTGGGATACTCATTTTATTGGACTAATAACATTTGTATCTGAGTCTATAACATCGAGCCTCTATAAAGCTTATGAAACTTTTAGTGATATAAGTTTGGCTTGCTATAAACTGAGTGAATATTCTTATTCACGCTCTATCAACAGTGAATTGACCCTTAATATTTCACTTAAAGAAAATGACTTCTGTGAGGACCTATCTGATTGCTATATGGAAGATGAGGCTTTACCTTCTGGTAGGGTAATTTCTCGACGCAACAATGACTCCATAATAAGTATTTATGAGAGCTATGCTGCGGCTTCTTATATTCCGATTGACCTGCCCCCACGATTAGATACAACGCTCAGTTAGTAACGTCGGAATCTTCATTCTCAGAATGACCCTTTCTCCAGCCCGCTGCAAATTCAGACGG
>NZ_JBLVXX010000110.1:0-2605 GCF_048283985.1 Enterobacter cloacae complex sp. 6730903
AATGACGAAAGCAGGTATGCCTGAAAGCGTGCGTATTGCCTGAAAACACAACCCGCTACGGGGGAGACTTACCCGAAATCTGATTTATTCAACAAAGCCTCGTTAAGGTTAACCTAAGATTTCAGAATGATAATCTCTGCTTTGCAGCGAATAAGGCAATCATAATATTAGATTGAATTGTTGTAATTATCATCAATGTTTTTACTGGTTTACTATTTTCCGGAGGTGTTAATGCCTGTACTTTTCAGGGTGAAAGTTATTCCGCTGGTTTTACTTCTGGCAATGATCTTTGCGTTTTTACTTAACTGGCCAATATTGCTGCATTTTTACGAGATTTTGTCGCATTTAGAGCATGTCAAAATTGGTTTTGTCATTTCTATTCCCTTTGTTCTGGTTGCGGCGCTTAACGTTGTTTTTATGCCTTTCTCAGTTCGTTTTCTGCTGAAACCTTTCTTTGCTTTACTGTTTATCACTGGCTCACTGGTCAGTTATTCGACACTAAAATATAAAGTAATGTTTGATCAAACGATGATTCAAAACATTATTGAAACTAACCCCCAGGAAGCGCATTCCTATCTTAATGGCTCAATTATTATATGGTTCGTCTTTACCGGTATCCTTCCTGCCATCCTCCTTTTTTCAATAAAAATTCAATATCCTGAAAAATGGTATAAAGGCATTGCTTACCGTTTGCTCTCCGTGCTGGCATCGTTGAGTTTGATTGCAGGTGTTGCCGCACTTTATTATCAGGATTATGCCTCTGTCGGCCGCAATAACTCGACATTGAATAAAGAGATCATCCCGGCGAACTACGCTTACAGCACTTTCCAGTATGTTAAGGATACGTACTTTACGACTAAAGTGCCTTTCCAGACGCTGGGGAATGATGCTAAACGCGTCGTCGCTCACGAAAAACCCACGCTGATGTTCCTGGTGATTGGCGAAACGGCACGCAGCCAGAATTTCTCGATGAACGGTTATTCGCGTGATACCAATGCCTTTACCAGCAAATCCGGCGGCGTTATTTCGTTTAAAAATATGCATTCCTGCGGTACCGCTACCGCAATATCCGTTCCGTGCATGTTCTCGAATATGAATCGCACCGAGTACGACAGTAAAAAAGCATCTAACAGTGAAAATTTCCTCGACATCGTGCAGAAAACCGGTGTCTCGCTGTTATGGAAAGAGAACGATGGCGGTTGTAAAGGCGTATGTAGCCGCATCCCGACTGTCGAAATTAAGCCTAGTGATAACCCGAAACTGTGCGATGGCAAAACGTGCCATGACGAGGTGATGCTGGAAAACCTTGATGATGAAATCGCCAAAATGCCAGGTGATAAGCTTGTCGCCTTCCATATCATTGGCAGCCATGGACCGACTTATTACCTGCGTTATCCGGCTGAGCATCGCCACTTCATGCCCGAATGTGCACGTAGCGATATCGAAAACTGTACTCAGGAACAATTGGTCAACACCTACGACAACACCCTTCGTTATACAGACTATGTATTAGCTGAGATGATTGAAAAGCTAAAAAATTACAGCGATCAGTACAACACCGTGCTGCTTTATGTGTCCGATCATGGTGAATCATTGGGCGAAAGCGGGCTATATCTGCACGGCACGCCGTACAAACTGGCACCGGATCAGCAGACGCATATTCCGATGCAGGTCTGGATGTCACCGGGCTTTATCGCCGGGAAACACATCAACATGTCTTGCCTTGAAAATAATGCGGCGAAAAAATCATATTCCCACGACAACCTGTTCTCATCGATTTTGGGGCTGTGGGACGTAAGCACCAGCGTCTATAATCCTGACCGCGATTTGTTCCGCGAATGCCGTGGCTAATCGATTGTTAGTATAACAAAAAGCCTTACGGCAACCTGGTTGCCGTAAGCTGCAAGAATGCAATAAGGCTTATAATATGAAACAACTTACTTTCAACGACCTACGCAAGCAAAGCGCACAAGCCGCAAATTCCCCCCGCTTACGTGCCCATCATAATTTCCACCCTGAATTGAGCGACCCGGTGCAGCGTCTGGCTATTGCTATGGAACCGGGAACTTATGTTCGCCCTCATCGCCACCCGCATACTTTTGAACTGCTGACATCCCTTACCGGTCGCTTTTTGGTATTGAACTTTGATGACCTGGGTAACCTGACCCAGCGCGTCGTGTTAGGTGAGGACTGTAAAGTGCTGGAGATGGATGCAGGCACCTGGCATACCGTATTGTCACTGGATGAAGGCGGCGTTATTTTTGAGGTAAAACACGGTAGGTACCAGCCTGTTGCTGATCAAGATGCCGCCCCATGGGCCCCCGCCGAAAACGAGCCGGGAACTGCAGAGCTGATGAAATGGTACACACAGGCGCAAGTAGGTGATGGCGGATATCCGCGGTAATTAATGCGTTGCACGGAGTGCCATTCTCTCCTTCGCGCCAACTTCAAAGGCTAAGACGCTTCCTCCCAAATCACCTACTCGTAAACCTGTGGCAAGAGTAGAGGCACTGTTGCAAATAGTCGGTGGTGATAAACTTATCATCCCCTTTTGCTGATGGAGCTGCACATGAACCCATTCAAAGGCCGGCATTTTCAGCGTGAC
>NZ_JBLVXX010000111.1:0-2594 GCF_048283985.1 Enterobacter cloacae complex sp. 6730903
GTCTCGCACAAGACTGTTACCACGGTTAGGGGATCTGCCAGGATTACCTAACCTTCGAAAAACCACCTGCCAGGGTGGTTTTTTCGTTTACAGGGCAAGAGATTACGCGCGGAAAAAAAGGATCTCAAGAAGATCCTTTATAAATTAGACATCCAACCTCACAAAGAGGAATACTTAAATCATCTTGGTATATGTATCGGCCGGATTACATCTCATATAAGCCTCCTCCCCGCCTGACACCACACTTTGACCATAGCACCTCGCGCCTAACTCGATATACAGCCCACCATCAAGCCTCTTTTCACATAAAAAATGACCTATAGTTAGATGGTTAGTGACCAAAACTGATATGGATAAAAGGAGCTGGCTTTGAAAAAGATTTTTGTTTCAGTGTTCGCAGCGGCAGTTGCGCTTTCAGCCCTCACCGGCTGCACGCGCACAAGCTATGCCATACACACCAATGACGGTCGCACTATTGTCAGCGACGGCAAACCTAAAGAATCAGACTCAGGCCTGCTTGGCTATACAGACGCGAATGGTGTCAAACAGCAGATCAATAAAACCGACGTTAAAGAAGTCTCCGAAATTCCGCACTGAGCATCTTCTCCGAAAAAGGCCGCTAATGTGGCCTTTTTCTTTACCTGTGGTTCTCCGCCAAAATCCCAGCAAATTGCATCACCAAAGCTAAAAGCTTTCAGGGTTGTCTAAAAAGCACAAGACATAAGAGGAAGTGCGGTATTTTATAATCAAGCCCCCAAGAATTTACCATAACATCCGTTGCCCGCACCGCCTGAGACGCGTTCAGCGCGTTCCTGACGAAACCATGACAAAAACCACAACAAACCACCCCGGAACCCGTCAGAAACGCGCCTGTTAAATTTTAACGGCATGCATGACTATGCACCAGAATGACGCCATGCTCTTTTCACGCAAAAATCATCACCAGACGGGGAAAATCACCAGTGACCAGACAGGAATCCGCCGCCCTCAATATGGCCAAATTTATCCGCGCACAGACACTTCTCCTCCTTGAGCGGCTCGAGCAGATGGATCTGGATGAGGCTGCCGGCTGCTGTGAGCACCTGCACGATCAGGCCGAAGCGCTTTACGCCATGCTGAACGCACAGATAGGCGAGGAAAATGCGTGAAAATCGGTGAACGGGTGCGCAATTCAGTGCGCGGCCGTGAGGCGATGGCGGGGTGTCGGGGCGCAGCCCTGACCAGGGTATTTGTGATGCCGGCGCGTGCGCGGTATTACAAATGCACATCCTGTCCCGGAACGGACACCGGGAAACAGCAAAAAAAACCGGGCGGCACGCCCGGAACTCAATCAAGTTAGATTAGATTACTCTCACTCGTCCATAACAGCATCATGGAACGACGACCACCGTCCGTGACGGCCGCCTCGTTTAAGTATGGACAGAAATACAGAAAATGCTCAGGACGAAATGTAATGAATGCGAACGGATTCAAGAAATTCGAGCATGACAGTCCTTACGGCCGGTTCGGTTTCAGACAAAATCTGCCGGTATGCATCCAGCATCATGGCTCCGGCATCCCCTCCGGCACGCCGTAGCCAGACCGAAACAACGGACACAAGCAGGTGTCGCTCATCATCACTAAGAGTCATCAGGGCTCCGGAAGAAAAACCAAACATGGCTTACCTACTGTTAACGGCAACGCAGAAGAAAGGTTTACAGGGTAGCGGGCAGGGATGAAAAAAAAAAAATTGCAGTCAGGCCGGAACGGCTGCTGAACCGGTACAGGCGGGTTCCGGGCGCAGCGCCGGACCAGTCACGGAGCACTAGCGGAGTGTATACTGGCTTAAGATGTAGCATGGCAGTAACACATAGCATTAATGCCACATAAGACAGGCGCAGAAAGTGAAAGAAAACGCGTCAGGAGAAAATGTGATACAGAATATATTCCGCTTCCTCGCTCACTGACTCGCTCCGCTCGGTCGTTCGGCTGCGGCGAGCGGGACGGGCTTACGGATGGATCAGAAATTTCCTGGGGGATGCCAGGAAGATACTTAACGAAGAAAGCATAAGGCCGCGCCAAAGCCGTTTTTCCATAGGCTCCGCCCCCCTGACAAGCATCACAGAATCTGACGCTCAAATCAGTGGTGGCGAAACCCGATGCGGCTTAAAGATACCAGGCGTTTCCCCCTGGTGGCTCCCTCGTGCTCCCCCGCATTCCTGCCTTTCGGTTTACCGGTGTCACTCCGCTGTTATGGCCGCGGTTTCTCATTCCACGCCTGACACTCAGTTCCGGGAAGGCAGTTCGCTCCAGGATGGACTGTATGCACGAACCCCCCGTTCAGTCCGACCGCTGCGCCTTATCCGGTAACTATCAACTTGAGTCCAACCCGGAAAGACACGACTAATCGCCATTGGCAACGGCCATTGGCAAACAGGATGTGCGAGAGATGTCTCAAGAGTTCTTGAAGTGGCGGCCTTAGTGAGGCTACACTGAAAGGACAAATTTGGTGACATGTCTCGCACAAGACTGTTACCACGGTTAGGGGATCTGCCAGGATTACCTAACCTTCGAAAAACCACCTGCCAGGGTGGTTTTTTCGTTTACAGGGCAAG
>NZ_JBLVXX010000112.1:0-2504 GCF_048283985.1 Enterobacter cloacae complex sp. 6730903
CCACAGTTATACACTAAATAAAACGATAACATTTTCAAATATTAATCACAACTATAGAATATAGTAAACTACAAATTTAACGCTATCAACTATATAACTCCTGATTTTTGACTGTAAAAATAAAAAATAATTAACACCCCCTCGCAACACTATTATTCCTTTGAAAAAAACGGCTTGTTTTTCCCTTCTCTAGTCTGAGTGGCAACAATAACTTCATAAGCATCTCTTTCACTTCTTTGTGCTTTCGATGCTTCTTCTGATGTAATTTTCGATTCCTTTTCAATCATAGCAATAGTTCCGGTATCATATCGGATAAAATATTCACTCTCTCTTTTAATTATGTCAATTCCAAAACCTGAAAAATAGCCTCATTCATTTTTCATATCTCTATTTATTTGTAATTGGTGAAATCAATGCATCACCGACAGGTGTTTAACCTATTACAGTTTCAGGGATGCCTTCCGACGTCTTACAACTAGGAAACAAAAAATCTTTGCCAGTTGTTGATTTAATATTTTATTGCCATACATTGAACAACTGCTTCCATATCTCCTGTTCCTCAATGGTAGGAACTCTATAATCCTGAGTCTTTCGTCTATATTCCATAAAACATGAGTCTATAGCTCGAATAGCTACCATTTGTTCTTTGCGACATCCAGCTAAAATAGATTGCATATCCTGAAGATAATTAGAATCAAGAATGTATTTTTGAAAAAACAGCTCCAAGAAATCCAATACTTCATCATAAGATTGTAAATTTATCATGGTTCCTCTGGTAGAATATCAATCTTGTCGAAATTAATAACTCTATTTTCAGCATGCAGTTGTTGAACATTACCTTGACCGTATTCAGGGTATGCCTTAGTAAACGGTTCAAGTGGCGCTCCTGGCCTATCGCCGAACATTCTCGGGGTTCGCACTTGCGGAACACCATTTTCATATAATTGAAGCGTATCAAACTCAGCTCTTAGACGTCCATCACTCCATGATTTATCCAGAGGATCGAGTGGATTCAATTTATCTGCTCCTTTGTTCTGGAATGCATCTCTTACTGAGCGCCCGGAATCTAATTTATCAAAACCACAATAAGTGACTGGTGCGGATTTGGATTCGTATGTTTTAGGCACCCATGTGTTAATCGAACCGTCATCCTCAAGATACCTTATATAGCGATATGCTGTAGAAGGCATTGTAGCGCTTGGCCCCGCTGGCCAGACACAGAAATCAGGTTTTGTTTTATCGCTACACTGACGGCTCAACCCCCACGGATCCACCCACCCCAGCGTATTCGGCGCATACTGGTAAAGGTTAATCCCCCCGCCAGCCCTATCGGGTCCTGCTGCGTAAACCTTCCGCAGTCCGGGTCATAATACCGGAACAGATTGTAGTGCAGCCCTGTCTCACGATCCAGGTATTGCCCCTGCATACGCAGGTTCTGAGAATATCCTGATACCTGCGTCTCGCTTTCCCGCAGCAGTTTGCCCCAGGCGCTGTTCACCCTTCCCAGTGCACCTGCCCTTCGCTATCCGTCATCCGCTCCGGCGTGCCGTCCTGAACCAGCACACGTCCGGCGCTATCGTACTGCCAGCGGTACCAGCTGAACGGGTTATCGTCCCGCTCTTCCCGCACCAGATTATTGCGGTAGTCGTAATCCCAGCGGCGGGTCCAGCGGCGCGGCGACGGGCGCTGGGTATTGCCGGTAAAAACGTCCCGGCGATGCAGTCGACCGAGACGGTCGTATTCGCTGCGGGTGGTCAGCAGCCACGGGGAGCCATTCTCAGGGTGGTGTTGTTCGTTGCATGTATATTGACAGTTTATTAAGGGCAAGGGTAAATAAGGCGCGAAAAATAAAATAAGCAAGAGACGCGCAGAAGGAAGAAAGAATATTGTTAAAAATGACTAAGTAGTGAACAAATAGATTAAAATTTTTTGGGATGAAAAAATCCACGCCATGCAGTGAGTTTCATTCAGAGATAAACTCCCTCTTCTAACGAGTTTTCTGTAATCGTTGTTTTTGTAAAGGAAATCAGAACATCTGAACCTTGCTTTTTATATTTAACTTCGTAACTACCAGGTTCTAAAGTAATAAACTCACCTGAAATAGCATCTGAATCATCAGGCTCAAGATCCCCGCCCGTGACATCTTCTCCCGCCCCAATGAAAACCTTTCCACTAGGTACGTTTAAAAACAGCGCACCGATATATTCTTCAACATCATTTTTAATATGAACTTTGTAGGTGCCATCATCCCCAACATTGAGAAATAATACATTCCCTTTGTTTATTTCTACCACTTCATCTTCTGGAAAACTCCACCAATCTGCATCATCGTTAACTCTATGCTTTAGTGAAACTAAATCATAAATGACTACTGTTGCTGTATTTGTTTGGAAATGTATTATTTCATGCATAATTTTCAATATTTAATCACTTATCTTATAATTAACAATCACTATTTAGAAACAATAGAATATGTACCATAAGGTCCAAATTATCTCCTGGAC
>NZ_JBLVXX010000113.1:0-2095 GCF_048283985.1 Enterobacter cloacae complex sp. 6730903
GAGTCTCCTCTTCTATGCCAGTTATAACTGTTACCCATGTATCCGGTCTAAAGTGTTACCCATGTTTCCGGTTCATACCCTGCGCTTACCGGGCCTACGTGCTCGATCGGTTCCCTCTCCCTGTGGGAGAGGGTTAGGGTGAGGGGACCCAAAACCCCTCACAGCATTGCAACCACGCCTGCGCGCTGTGCGACAGATAGACCCCTTCACGCCAGATCATCCCCAGCTGCCAGTGCAGGTCGCTCTCCAGCGGGATCCAGCGCAGCGTATTTTTATCCAGCCGCTCGCAGATCGGCTGCGGCAGAATGGCAATCCCCACGCCCGCCTGTACCATCGCCGCCAGAAAATCCCACTGGCCGCTGCGCACCGCAATGCGCGGCTTCACGTTGTGCTGGTTAAACAGCGCCATCAGCTGGCGGCTTAAGGCAAAATCTTCGTTGTAAATCAGCAGCGGGTGTTCGCCGAGCAGCTCGGGTTTTACTGACTCAATCTTCAGCCAGTCGCCGGAGCGCGGCACCAGCACGCACAGTGGATGGCTGAACAGAGGCAGCGTCGCCAGGCCGCTTTCCTCCTCCACGGGAAGGGCCGTCATGGCCACGTCCAGTTCACCGTTTATCACCGCCTGCTGCACGGTCAGGCCGCCAAATTCAGAAATTTTAAGCTCAACGCCTGGATAGCGCTGGCGAAACAGGCTTATTGGCCCGGCCATCATCATGCCGACCATCGGCGGAATGCCGAGCCGCAGCAGCCCTCTTGTCAGGTGGTTGATGTCCCCAAGCTCGGCCTCCAGCTGGCGGAACTCCGCCAGAATTGCCAGCCCGCGCTCGAACACCACGCGTCCGGTATCGGTCAGCAGTAGCTTGCGCCCGTCGCGGATCAGCAGGGTACAGTTCAACTCATCTTCGAGATTTTTCAGCATCTTGCTGATGGTTGGCTGGGTTACGAATAACTTCTCCGCTGCGCGGGTAAAACTTTGCTGGCGAACCACCTCGACAAAATAGCGCAGCGTTCTTATGTCCATGATTATTCCTCGAAACTATACCTTCGATGATTTTAATTCATTTCAGTCGATACCGTACGCTCACTATACTGGCGCCTCGTCTCATTTCTGAGGAAAACCCCCATGGCCGTGGCGTTAAGCCGTGTTACGCCTGCCGTTGTGCAACGACTCCAGGTACCGGTTCAGGTACTGCTTTACGCGGGACTGTTTGTTTTTGCGGAATATCTTGTCGACTGGCTGCATCTGCCTTTACCCGCCAACCTGGTGGGGATGGTGCTGATGCTGACGCTGATCCTCTGTCGCGCGTTGCCCCTTAGCTGGGTGCGGGCCGGCGCACGCTGGCTGCTGGCGGAGATGCTGTTGTTCTTTGTGCCGGCCGTGGTGGCGGTGGTGAACTATGCCCAGCTGCTGATGGTCGACGGCTGGCGCATCTTTGCGGTTATCGCCCTGAGCACGATGATGGTGCTGGGCGCCACCGCCTGGGTGGTGGATAAAGTGTATCGCTTTGAAATCAGCAGGCAGACGCATGACTAACTTTCAGATAAGCGTGCTGTGCCTGATTGCGACAGTCGTCATCTACTTTGCCAACAAGCGCCTGTATCGCCGCTTTCGCGCGCTGCCGCTGATGCCGCTGGTCTTTACGCCGATCCTGCTGGTGCTGATGCTGGTCTTCGGCCATATCTCCTGGCAGAACTACATTGGCGAATCCCACTGGCTGCTGTGGCTGCTCGGCCCGGCGACCATCGCCTTCGCCGTACCCGTTTATGACAACCTCGCCATTATCAGACGCCACTGGATGTCGCTCAGCGCGGGCGTCGTCACCGCGACGGTGGTGGCGGTGTGCAGCTCGGTCTGGCTGGCGCGGCTGTTTACCCTGTCGGATGAAATCCAGCGCAGCCTGGCGGTGCGTTCGGTGACCACGCCGTTTGCGCTGGCAGCCGCGAAACCGCTCGGCGGGCAGCCGGATCTGGTGGCGCTGTTTGTGGTAGTGACGGGCGTGTTCGGCATGGCAGTGGGAGATGTGCTGTTTCTGCGGCTTTCCATTCGCGAAGGGATGGCGAAAGGGGCGGGGTTTGGCGCGGCGTCGCACGGGGC
>NZ_JBLVXX010000114.1:0-2002 GCF_048283985.1 Enterobacter cloacae complex sp. 6730903
ACCGTCTGAATTTGCAGCGGGCTGGAGAAAGGGTCATTCTGAGAATGAAGATTCCGACGTTACTAACTGAGCGTTGTATCTAATCGTGGGGGCAGGTCAGGTCAATGATGCGGGCATTGTCGAAACCAAGATTAAAATTGAAAATATGGATCTGGGTAATATGCGTCTGGTTGGTGTGGCTAAGGTCAGATCGCCATTCTCTGATTTTGAAATGAAACGTGAGACCAGTGCTGTAGGCATTCGAATCTATAAAGGTGAGGAACTGGAGGGTAACCTGTCGAAAAGCCTTATTATCGGAAGGATCCCACTTAGTACTCTGGTAAGCTTCAAATCTGCCAGTACGGCTAACTCTGATGCACTCGCCCCCACCGAATGGCAGCAGTCCTCTGATAATGGTCAAACCTGGACCATGCTTTCCGACATGACCGGAAAGAGAAGTGTAAGTATCAAAAAGACAGAAGTAGGAAAGTGGCTTTATAGGGCAAAAATGACTAATAAATTCACATCCAAGATTTCCTACACAGATGCCTTAACGGTAGTTACCTACAAGCAGCCTAAGCTCAGTATAGATGTTACAGACATTCTTCAGGGCTCAGATATACCTGTAACCCTGCTTGATAACGATGAACCTATACCAGCAGGCACCGCTGAGGTTCTCTGGTCAGAGGATAAAGTCAACTGGGTGCAGGGAGATACAACTTACACTGTGGCTTCAGCTGATACCCTACCGTCTACGATTTATGCCCGGATGCGTTACCTTGATTCCGATGAACTGGCAGAGGAGTCTTCATGGAAGGAAACGTCTGCTCGGTTGGCAGCCGCAAAACCCAAGCGCCTTTCTGTCTCGGTAACGGGGGTTTCAAAGGTAGAGGTTGGTCAAAAAGTTACTTTGGAAGGTAAGTTCACGAACCCTAACAGTAAGTACCAGAATGGTAATAACGTAGTTGAAGAATGGAAAACACCGGATGGCCAGACATTTAAGGGCTCTTCACTGTCTGTTACCCTTACTGAGCAAATGTTGGATAAACAGGGATATGCTGCTTTTGAATACAGTGCATGGTTAGCGGACAATAAGGAGAATACGGTTTCTACCCGTAGAGTTTCTGTCAAATCGTGGGTTTATAAATTTCCCGAGATGAAAATAAGCTCCAAACTTAAATACGACATGGCACCGACCACCCTACGCGTTGCGTTGAGCGGTATTAAGGATGGAGACTATCCTGGTGTTACTTATTCCCGTGAATGGATCTACGACAAAGAGAATCTGGTAATCACTAAAGATGAAGGTGACACCAAAGAATTTACAATTGAAAATCCTGGCAAATATACATTGATGGTTGTTTTCAAAGATAACCGAAACAATGAACAGCGTATCGAAAATACCTTTGTTGTCGATGAACAAACGCCAATGAACGTTGAGATGACACCCAAGTTCTCTAACAAATATATGAGAGCTCCACTCGATGTAACCTTAAGGTCAAACATCAAGCTATCTCATTCGGCGGACTCGATAGATACGGTCACATACAAGGTGAACGGTGAAGTAATACCCAGCGGCAAAAATTATTGGGCTCAACTGATCTCGGGTTTAAAAGAAAAGAAATACGAGATTACAATTGATGTTGTTAGTAAACTTGGACAGAGAGGTTCAGCATCTGTTGAGTTTGATGTCGTTAAAAACGCAGTGCCTAATTGTACATTGAGCTACACGGAAACCAACCTAAGCTGGAGCTTTACCAATAAATGTGATGATACTGATGGAAAAATGGTTAGATATGAATGGTTCATCAACGGCGAATTAAGGAACGTTTTCGGTAGTACGGCTACACTTTCTAAAAACCTTAACCGTGGTAAGCAGGACATAAAAGTAATTGCTTATGATGATAGTGGAGACTTTGCAACACAGCACGTGACAGTTTTCGGACCGGCTGAAGAGGCAAGTAAGTCTGAAAACACTGTATCTGTCTCTTATACACATCTGACGCTGCCGACGACTAACCTC
>NZ_JBLVXX010000115.1:0-1946 GCF_048283985.1 Enterobacter cloacae complex sp. 6730903
ATCCCCTGGGCGAAATGCGCCTGGTAAGCAGAGTTTTTGAAATGTAAGGCCTTTGAATAAGACAAAAGGCTGCCTCATCGCTAACTTTGCAACAGTGCCGCGCGACGAGCAGCAGCACCAGGAGCAGAAGCACGTCGAGAAAAAGCAACAGCAGATCGAGCAGCGCCCACGGCGGGCCGCTCGCATCGGATAAGGCGAAAAATCCGGCTAAAGTGGCCGAGCTGCACATCAGGCCGCGCGGTTTTCCTCCCTGATCGCCGGCGCGGTTTCTTCCTCCCTGAACCGCATGCAGACTTGCCGCCTCGGACACCCCGAGGCGGTTTTTTTTCGCCTCGCTCGAGCATCGCCGCATCCGACGATGCCGAGACGACCAGGCCGCGCACGTCGAGCTGCAGCATCGCCATTGCCGACGATGGCACCAGGTCGCCGGCGGTGGCCACCGACCTCGAGCTCGCATCGCCACATCCGACGATGCGCGCCGGCGTCGACCATCGCCAGGTCTGACGATGGCGGCCGCCCTGCCCTGGATCTCGCATCGCCATTTCTGGCGATGAGATCCACGGAGCGGCCATTTAGACCCGCCAATAACGACCCGGCCAAGATAAATCGCATGACGGCCTTTTTGGCCGGGGGTAGCATGACCGGACACTTTGCGTATGCCCAAAGGAGCCCGCAAGTATGCGCAGGACGAAGCCAGTAGCCGCGCCGATGGTGGCGCGGGTCTATCTGCGCGTCAGCACCGACGCGCAGGACTTGGAACGCCAAGAGGCGATCACTACGGCCGCGAAGGCCGCCGGCTACTACGTCGCCGGCATCTACCGTGAGAAGGCATCCGGCGCACGCGCCGACCGGCCTGAGCTGCTGCGCATGATCGGCGACCTACAGCCCGGCGAGGTGGTCATTGCCGAGAAGATCGACCGCATCAGCCGCCTACCTTTGCCCGAGGCCGAGCGCCTGGTGGCCTCGATACAGGCCAAAGGCGCAAGCCTGGCCGTCCCTGGCGTGGTCGATCTATCCGACCTGGCGGCCGAGGCCCAGGGCGTCGCCAAGATCGTGCTGGAAGCCGTGCAGATCATGCTTTTTCGCCTGGCCTTGCAGATGGCCCGCGACGACTACGAGGACAGGCGCGAACGCCAGCGCCAAGGCATTGAGTTGGCCCGCCAGGCCGGGCGGTACAAGGGCCGCCGTGCTGATCCGAAGCGCCGCGCCCAAGTTGTCGCGCTGCGCAAGTCCGGCTACAGCATCAACAAGACCGCCGAGCTGGCCGGGTACAGTGCGGCCCAGGTGAAACGGATATGGGCCGAGGTCAGCCAGGCCGAAGCGAAGCAGCACGGCGCGTTCGTGGAGGACGCATTGACGGAAGCCGATGCCCTGGCCGCTGTCGGCCAGGATGAGCGCCAGGAGGAAAGGGCATGAAGAAGCCGAACCAAGACGACGAGCCGTTTTTCATCACCGAGGAGATTGCGGCCGAAATGATCGCCGGCGGCTATGAGTTCGAGCTGCCGCCCATTCCTTGCACCATCCGCCTACGCGACGTGCTGGAGCGCATGACCGATGCTGAGCTAGCATTGCAGCCGGGCGAGATCGCCGACCAGGAGCGTGAACGCTGCCGGCGCAAGCCGTGTTCAACCTCATGATCTGGTCATGGTATTTTTCATGGCACTGAGCCTGATAGTTCTTGCAAATTGTTGTCACTAAAGGGTTTTGTGTGCTTGTTTACAATCGAGTGGGTATCGGAGACGAAGAAGGACAAGGTACATGCTGACCGATACCAAGCTGCGCAATCTCAAGCCCAGGGACAAACTCTACAAAGTGAATGACCGGGAAGGTCTCTATGTGGGGGTCGCCTCAGAAAACGGAATCTATGGTCACTCCCGTTTTTGCAACACCGATTTTGACGACAAGTTGGCTTGCTTGAATCTATCCGGCGTCTGAATGGGATTTTA
>NZ_JBLVXX010000116.1:0-1602 GCF_048283985.1 Enterobacter cloacae complex sp. 6730903
ATTTATTTCTTTAAACTTTCCATTTCTATCGTTAGACAAAGTTTCATTGAATTTTCTTTCTATATCACTGGCAATTTTATCATATTTATATTCACCATTGATTTGACATTTTGATTTAATATCAAGATATGTTTCTTTATCACCAGTGAGTTCGAAACAAATATGTGAGAGTAAACCATTCCAATCATAGGAATTAGAGAGATATCGCAAGCTAAACCCAGTTCCGATGAAGAGCACTGGATGATTTCGATACTTTGCTATGAATTCATTAATTTCCATATCTCACCATAACTTGTTGATTTTATGTGCTTTAATGTGTTACTGTTGACGTATTAAGGTATATCTAACATACATTATTATTCTTTATGCCAGTTGTCTAGCATATAGTCATAACTCTTTAAGCCAAAAAATTGTCTGTTCGCGCTTTGTCCGTAGTACATGTGTATACTAACATGTATTAGATTTTTCATTATACGTTTGGTGTAATTAATGCTGAAAATTAACAAATGTCCACTTTGCCGTAAAAATAATGAACTTGTCCATAGCCATTTGATTTCTAAGTTTGTTTATAAAATTATTCGCGAATGTCAGCCATATGAGAAAATAAACGAATGTTCTCCAATGATTGTTGATAGCCGTTTAGGTCTTCTACAGAAATCAACACGTCAAGAAAAACAAATTCTCCTTTGTTCTGCATGTGAAGAGTTATTTTCTGAAAAAGAAACTGCGATGGCGAAAATTATTCGTGAACTGCAAAGAACAGATGTGAGGCAGAAAAAGATATTAGCATACCAAAAGGAACTGTGTAGCAAATTAAATGGTCAAGACATTCTTTATTTTACAGATGAAAAAGTCTCTGCAATTAAATATTTTGCTATGTTGAATTTATTTAGAAATATAGTGTGCGAGAGAGTGCCTCGCATAGTAAGAAAAGAGTTAATTAAGATTAGAAAATATCTTCTACGCGAATCTGATTATTCTTTGCCATTAATCATTCATGTTAACGACAGTGATTTTTTCCCCATAGCCTCAACTCCATTCAAAATTGATTCTGATAATTGCTACCATTATATTTTTTTAATTCCTGAGTTTTTATTTCATTTCTTCTTTTGTATGTCACAACTAAACTTGCAGTTTAATGACGTAATGATTATGCCAGAACATCTTTCTTCAAAAGAAGAAGTGGAAATTCACCTTAGGAACTCAATGAAAGACATTCGCATTGCTAATAATGCAAAGAAATATATAAAATGATTAGCTTTTGATGGACTTCGAGTGACTTGGCAAATAAGTACGTATTGGTTATTTTTTGAGGCATTTAATAGCATAATGAAAAGAAATGTCCTCTAATCCAGTTTTTGTTTTCAAATAAAAACATCTGGTGCCGTGTAGTGATCTACCTGCAGTGATTCCTATGCATTCATTCTTACTTTTTTCTTCCCACTCATCGTGGTTTTTAAATAATTCGATCAAAAAATTATAATCACTAATGCTCACTTCTTGATGGTCTTTGGTTTTGTTTAGAATGCTTTGTGCCTGACTGATTATATCTTTCTTAGTAGCATAAATAATATTGTTGATAGTGTATGACATGTTTTTTCC
>NZ_JBLVXX010000117.1:0-1595 GCF_048283985.1 Enterobacter cloacae complex sp. 6730903
ATCCCCTGGGCGAAATGCGCCTGGTAAGCAGAGTTTTTGAAATGTAAGGCCTTTGAATAAGACAAAAGGCTGCCTCATCGCTAACTTTGCAACAGTGCCTTCTGAAACGAAATTACAGATTACGGTTAAAATATAAAAAAAAGCCACCAATCCTGCCGGATACGGTGGCTTAAATACAGAATTAATTAATTTATTTCAGTATGTTATCACACATCAGCTGAAGTGTATTGATAAACCTTGCTGCATGAAAACCATCACAGACTGCATGATGAACCTGTACAGAAACAGGTAATAGTACGCGGTCACCTTCCTGCTGAAACTTTGCCATTGTAAAAACCGGGGAAAAATAATCATCATTTCCGGTGATATTCAGATTAAATCCGTCAAAACTCACCCAGGGTAACGATGATATATTCAGGTGATTCTCCGGTAAATTTCCCTGCGGAAACAACCTGGTATCATGCTGATATTCTGCTGTTACCGCGTTATAACCCGCCATAAACTCACTGAGATCCGGAAAATAACGGCAGGACAGTGCGGAGAATGTTTCGGTTTCTTTATGAAAGACAGTAAAGACCGGGTCTGACTGTTCCCAGTAAATCAGTTCATTATCTTTCATTGCCATCCGGAACTCCGGAAACTGATTAACAGCCCGGGAGATCAGGTAAATCATCAGCGGATAAAACTTATAACCGGTTTTCGCCAGTGCAGTACGCAAAGCGGTAATATCGAGTTTGGTGGTCAGGCTGAATCCGCATTTAATCTGCTGACGATAAAGGGCAAAATGTTCCCTGCGATTCCAGGTATTCAGGTCAATCCGGGTAAAATTCATGGTTATTCCTTCTGATTAATAGTGAAAAATATTAATAATCAGAAGGCAGTCTGGTTGTCTCAATGGGTAACATTCCGTCCTCCGTAAGCTGTCTGGTATTCAGTAATAATACCCGATACGGGCTTAATCTGTATTAAGCCCGGTTTTATTTATTCCGGCCACTCATCCGCAAATACATAGCGGATCAGTTCTGCGGATTCACGGGGCGGTGCTCTCAGCACATCCGCCATTAAATCAATTTCCATCTGACAGGTTTGCAGCTTGTCTTCCGCCAGCACATACGGATCATCCGTCAGGAAACTATCGCCGTATTTATCCACCGACCCCTGTATTTGTGCCGAAAATAATGACTGAATTTCATCAGCGGAATAATGCGCAACCGGAGCCCCTTCACCGGCTGAATTCACCAGATCCAGCAACGCTCTGTTACCGATAATAAAGTCACGGTACCCGGCGGAAGCCTTTTTCATATCCGGCGGGCCAGACACTTCCGGATGCAGCACACGAAAGCAGAAGTCACCGGAGGTATCCTGCGCCAGTGCTTTCTGCAAAAATTCCAGCCGCATTTTCCCGTAATTAATCACCGCGTCATCCCCCGCGAGATAAAGCAGTTTTTTAATATTTTCGGTGGCCCACTGTTGCAGGCGCATATAGTACTCTAAACAGGGCACTGTTGCAAATAGTCGGTGGTGATAAACTTATCATCCCCTTTTGCTGATGGAGCTGCACATGAACCCATTCAAAGGCCGGCATTTTCAGCGTG
>NZ_JBLVXX010000118.1:0-1448 GCF_048283985.1 Enterobacter cloacae complex sp. 6730903
ATGTCTCGTGGGCTCGGAGATGTGTATAAGAGACAGATTATAAACAGTACATCGTACCTAACACTCACTTCGTTCGTGTGCTCGCTGCGCTCACGATCCATCTTGCTATCATGATATTTTATGGAATAAAGCATGACTATCTTATGCTTTCAACCAAATATAAAGGCATCAGATAATCCTTTTAAATTACCCCCCCAATGCTACGACCAATCCACACAATCATCATTCCCCTTTCATTGACAGGCGATAATTGTTGTTCTGTTGCGTATGTGCTGATATGATTAAAGGTTTGATAAATATATTCGTAGACTTTGTTCCGTAGTATTCCTCTCCTCGAAAACATCCCCAACGTCAGATACAAGGCGGCTTTGCGCTATCGCAAATGCCCTCGTTTTACCGTGGTTTTAGGTAGTAACTATGTAGGGGGGTGTGATCTCTTTCTGAGTACAAAAAGGTTAATTTAACAATGATGCAACAATCACAAGCCCTGTTCGAATCGTCGATTTTATCGGCAACAAGTTTTCGTACCGTCTACCATGAACACGGACGTTACAAAACCATCAATGGCAACTTCTTTGTTCATGATGGTCACGAATACCGCATTAACAACAGAATCGGTTCTGGTGTTCGCCACGATATACTTATATCAACAATCAACGAACTGAACGCAATCCTGAAGCTCTACAGTCGAGTGTTCCTGACCCGTTTTGATCTCCACCTCCCTGAGTTCACTTCTGTTGAAGCAGGTAACAAATACATACGCAACCTGTTCAAACGATTACGTGACCGCCTGGAGTCTGGAAACAACGGTTTATCAGAACCTATCATCGATTTTGCTTACGGTTGGGTTTGCGAACAGGAAAAGGCTTCACAACCCCATTACCATTGCTGGATTGCACTTCCACATCGTTCGGTAAGATGGTTTGGAACGCCAGAAAGAGGGATCGCTGGTATTATTACGGAAATCTGGATGAAACTGACAGGTGGTAAAGCAACGCTGGTAAACTTGTCTAAAGCCACTAAAGACTATCCCGATCACTACGTCATTCATCGTGAACATCCTTCATCACTCGAAGGTCCGGTATTCTGGCTTTCTTACCTGGCAAAAGAACGTGGTAAAGCGCAAACAGGGAAGGGAACACGCATGTACTCAACATCAAAATTGAGTTGTAAAGCACTAAATTCGTAAATATCGCACAGGAAGCCCGTAGCGCGTTTTTCTTTCCAAGGTATGCAACCGCATTGCCCATATCATGAAAATCGCTTACAGCCTCGCTCAGAGCGTTTTAAGGCATAATTTGTAGCTGGTTAACTTTATGCTTCGGTCAGATGCATGATAGTTCAACTATAGTTGCTTTGCTTATAGAATAATACATTCCTTCAAAATTCCGAGCGAAGCGAGGGACACGAACGTAGTGAGTGTCTGTGTACTATGTACTGTTTATAAT
>NZ_JBLVXX010000011.1:0-126707 GCF_048283985.1 Enterobacter cloacae complex sp. 6730903
CGTCGTCGCCCGGCTGCCGCACGGCTACGAAACGGAGATGCTGCCGGGGAATACCTTTTTCTCTGCCGGGGAGATGCAGCGTCTGGTTCTGGCGCGCGCCCTGTACAGCCAGCCTAAGCTGCTGCTCTGCGACGAAGTGACGGCGAACCTGGATAAAACGACCGCGCAGAAGGTGCTGGCGAACCTGCGTAGCCTGGGGATTGGCCTGGTGTTTGTCACCCACTCGCCGGACGTGGTGGGCTGCCAGGGGCGTCTCTATACCATGGAAAACGGCACCCTGCGGGAGAATGCGCCATGATGTTTCTGCCGCGTCTCTATGCTCGCCTCTGCGCGCGCCAGAACCAGACGCTGCATCTCCCCGGCAGAGAAAAAGGTATTCCCCGGCAGCATCTCCGTTTCGTAGCCGTGCGGCAGCCGGGCGACGACGTGGTCCACCTCCGCCAGCCGACACGCGGCAATGACCTGCTCTTTATCCGGTGCGCTGTCAAAGCAGGCGATGTTGTCCAGAATCGAGCCGGTGAAGAGAATATCGTCCGCATGGACGATGCGGATGTGCTGACGCAGCGAGGAAAGATCGCACTCCTCAATGGGGATCTTATTGATCCGCAGCGTGCCAGACGATGCCAGCAGCATGCCGGAGATCAGACGCAGCAGCGTGGTTTTTCCCGACCCGCTCTGGCCCACAATCACCGCCTCTTCGCCCTGCTTCAGGGTCATGTTGATATGCTGTAGCGTGGCCTCCCGGCCAGGATAGGCAAATGAGACATCCTCAAATTGCAGACAGACCGGCGAGGTGACAATCCGCTTCCCAAACTGGCTGGTTTCCGAGGGGGCAAACAGCAGATCGCCCACGCGATCCAGCGGCCCCTTGAGGGCATTTTTGTCCAGCAGCTTCTGCGCCACCTGCACCATGGCATCGGAAAAATAGCGCTTATAGCTGATATAGGCGTAAAGCATCCCGATGCTCATCTGCCCTTCCAGGATCAGCCACGCGCCAAAGCAGACCACCAGCAGCTGCTCGGCATTGATCACCAGCAGTGAAGCCACGTCAAAACGGGCCAGCAGCCGCTCTTTACGCATCAGCCCGGCGATGTGTTCGCGCTGGGATTTGTCCATCACCGCGTCCCGGGCCTGCTCCATGTTGTTCGCCTTGAGCGTAATGATCCCTTTCTGTGTCTCTACCAGCAGAGATTCATACTGGGCGGTGCGCTCGATGGAGTCATCCACGGCGCGTTGATAGGGGCCGATCAGCGAAAAGCGGATCAGGAAGAACACGCCCATCAGCAGCATCGTCAGCAGCGCAATTTTGACGTTATACAGCAGCATAAACAGCAGGCTGGTGACGGCGATCAGGCTGGAAAAGAGAATTTGCACGTAACCATTGCTGATGAACTCCGCGCAGGCGTGGAGCGATTTCTCAATAGCCAGCACGATGCCCGGCGGGCGCGAGCGGAACCAGCTGGTCTGGGTGCGCAGCATGTAGTGGCGCACGGACTGGCTTAAATCGTCATAGGCAATGTTACGCATCAGGATCTCAAGCAGTTGCTTGAGAAATTTACCGATGACTTCAAAGATAAAGACGATAGCGAAGATCGCGGTGAGCAGGATCACCAGATCGCTGTCGCTGCGGGAAATGGCCTCATCCATAATCAGCTGCACGTAGGTGGGGCTCGCCAGCATGGTGATGAGGGTAAAAATACAGAGCACAAACAGCAGCAGCTGGCGCTGGAACAGGCTCGGGGATTTATTGGCTAACCGGCCAAGCGTGAGCTTTTCATCCGGGGATTTCTTTTCGAAACACGGCGTGGGCTTAAGCTCAAGCACATAGCCGGAAAAGAGTTTTTCCGCCTCTTTCAGACGGTAACGGCGCACGCCACTGGCCGGGTCGTGAACGGTCACGCTGCGGCTGTCGATCTTCACGATGACCACGAAATGGTTGCCGCGCCAGAAGGCGATGAGCGGCAGCTCAGACGTTTCTATTTCAGTGATTTCGCCTTTAAGCACCCGGCCAGACATATTTTTATCGCTGGCAAGGGTCATCAATTCCGCCATTGAGGTTCCCGCATCGGCGGAAACGGAAATCTCCCGGCGCAGCTGGCTGACGGAGACATGGTGGTCGTAGTGCCCCAACACCATCGCCAGGCAGGCCAGTCCACATTCGGTAAATTCATGCTGGCGAATAACAGGGGTCTTACCCTGTTTTTTATACTGAAAGAGCGAAAACATAATGATCCGTGGCTGAAATAAAAAAATGGCCCGGCAATGCGGGCCATGCGTACAACGTGCTTCTCGCTTAGGCGCTGAAGAAACCGCCGATGAAGCCGCCCACCAGGCCGAACACGCCGCCGATGGTGCCGCCCAGCGCGCCTAACATCTGGCTGCCCGCGTTATAGCCCGCGCTTGCGCCCTGAATAGCGGCAGCAAACGGATCCCAACCACCGATGATGGCCTGTGCTTTTTTGAAATCGATAACTTGCATGAGTCTTTTCCTGTTAACGTGAATTAGTTGTAGCTACCAACCAGCGCGCCCAGGAAGCCCATTGCGCCACCCAGAACTCCGCCAACCACACCGCCAACCATGCCCATGATGCTTGCGCCGGTGTCGTAACCCAGCTGTGCACCTTTAACCAGACCAGCGAACGGGTTTAACGCGCCGCCAATAATGTCTTTCGCTTCTGTGAATGAAATCGCTTTCATTTTTTTCTCCTGTAGTGATGGATCTTTAGCATGATGCTAAAGGCTAATTTCCTTTTATGAAGGAAAGCGGTTGCTACGGGCAGGTGGTCAGCGGAATGATTTTATTGCCATAAATAATCATTCGCCTTGCAGCCTGCCCGGCATTATCTATTTCCAGCCGTTGCCCCGGTGGAATATATTTTGAATTGTTGTATTGCGTACTGCACCCGACCGAGGAAACATATTTAAAATAGGTATTCCCGGTATTACTCACCACCCCGTTGCTAAACGCATAATCAAAATGTCGTGTCCATGGTCGGACAATCAAAATAGCCTCAAGCGAGACCACCACATCCGACTGGATGCGCTGGCCTTTGCGCGTGATAACCTTTGCCTGGAGCGGCGTCTCGGTGAATTTTACGCGATAGTATCGCTCTTTGTTGTCATGCGGGCCGGTATAATAAAATTTAAAACCCGCGCGTTCACCGCTCCCCAGCGTTAATTGCTTAGGCGAATACATGACTTCGCCGTCTTTTATTTCGGTTTCTTTTCCCTTCTCTTTAGGAACGTCTACCTGAATAAGCGAAACGGTATAATTCTGACGCTCGCTGGTATCGTTTTTTATCGGCTGAAAAACAACTTCTTTCTCAGGCAAAAAATCAATATTCAGACTTTCGATAATTAAAGCATTTGCCCCTGTGGAAATGAAGCAATTTATTGCAAAAATAGCCAGGAATTTTCCAGTCATGGTTGATTAATTCCAGGATGCGCTAACATCTATTCTTCCCTGCGCGGTCACTTCACCAAACCAGCTATTTCCGTCATAGGTGGTTTTCGATACCGGATTATCCATAACGAACTGGAGGATCAGCGGCGTTTTCCAGAGCCACATATCGGTCACGCCGGAACTCATTTTGTCCCACTCTTCCGCATGGGTGGCCGGCGCCGGGATCGACAGTACTTCGCCTTTACAGTTATGCGCCATCAGCGTCTGGCTTTTCCCCACCAGCACGTTGCCCGGAATCGGAACCGTGAAGCCGTTACCGCTAAAGGCGCAGTAGTCCACCCCATTCAGGCTTTGGGTAGGCCCGGTGACTTTTACCGTGACCGCAATCGCCGCATCTTTTTGCGCCCCGCTGTAGGTGATGGTGTAGGGGATCTCAATGGGCGCTTCGCCGATAATGCCTTTCCCGGAGCCGCCCAGACCGTCAGGATCGAGGGTGTAATCCGGGTTGTCTGGCACAATCTCCAGCCCGGGCTCGATAGGGTTAATCACCAGGCCGCCCCCCGGCTGGAAGCAGAAATCCGCCGCCAGCGAGCTGTTGCCGGGCGTCAGACACAGGCTGACGATATTGCCAATGCTGCTGCTGTCCCCCGCCTGCGCCACGCTCAGAATTAACGCTTTCGGCAAAAAGATTTTAAGGGACGCTTTGCCGCCATTTTTCTGCGGCGCTGCAAGGAAGGTGTTCGCCAGGACACGCGTATCGCTCAGGATACCGCCGGAGATACTGTACCAGGTGTTTTCATCGAAGGTCAGCTCGGCGGCAAGCCCGGTGCCGCCGCTCATGTGCGATTGCAGCACGCTGTTGACGCGGGAAGAGGTGAGCGCCAGCCCCCCGTTGTAACCGGAGATATCTTCCCCAACAAACGTGTATTCGAGCAGGTCGCACAGGACGCCAGAGACCGTGTTGCGGGTGTATTTGGTGCAGGTGGCCCCCGTTGATTCATCGACAATCGTCACCTCACCGCTGATCGGGTCAATCCCCAGGTTAAGCGCCCTGGCGTTGGTCATGGTCAGCGTGCCCACCTTGTGAAGCGTATTGGTGGTGGTCACTTTGTTGATGGAGCTGATTTGCGGCGTGGAGGTGATGGTCACTTCATCCCCTGGCGCGGCGTTGAGCAGATAGTTAAAGAACGGATCGCCCAGGACCCAGCGCCCGTATGACGTGCCGGGCTCCATCACCGGCGGCTTGACCACCATCGACGTGTCGGTATAACTGGTCGTCGGGGTGTACCCCGTGTTGCCACAGGACGAGGAACACGCCGTCCCTTTGAAGAACGGAGAGGCGCTGGAACCGGTCACCGAAAAGTCGATGGTCAGCGCGCTGCCTGCCGGACCGCTGTAGCTGTTGTCCGGGATGTAAGTGGCGATACCGTTATTCGTTTTCGCACTCAGGGTCGGCCACTCGCGCGAACCGTGTAAAAACGCGGTCGACGTGCTGTTCAGACTAAACAGCCCCGCGCTGTTTCCCGTCCCGTTATTGTCCGGGTTATTGATGGCGAAATAGGGTAGCTCCTGCGCCTGGACCGCCGCGCTCATCAGCAGTAAATTAAGAGCGAATATCTTTTTCATCGTCACGTTCCTGCGTTCCTTTTGCTTCCTGCCAGACGAAATCGCCTTTGTCGCAGGAGATGTCCCCGAGCCACAGCGCACCGCGGTTAGACTCAATGTCCAGGCGCACTTCGCAGACGCTGTCGTCCGGCGTGGCGATACTCAGGACAGGGTTGTTCTTATCAACGTCGATCACGAAGCGTCCGTCGCTTTCCGTCCGGGTCAGCCCGACGTGGTTTTTGATCTGCATGGCGCCAACCGGGGCCCCGTTTGCATCCACAAGACGACCAAACAGGGTGACGATTTTCTTCACCTGCGGCTTCATCACCACGGTATTGCCCGGATAAACCGTGATATGGCGACGCGCATTCGCGCCAATCTCATAGCTTTCCGTACCGGTTTCACTGTTCATCACTTCCAGGTCATAGGCCTGGTATGCCGGCAGCGACAGCCAGGTTTTATCCCCTTTGATGCGTTCCGCCCGACCGTTAAGCTTCAGGGTCAACGCTTCATCAGATTTGAGACCGGTACTGACAATCACCCCTGCGCTTTCAGTGCCTTTCCCGGCGGCGATGGCCTCTTTGGACCAGCCCACGCTGCCGTCACTGGTTAGCGTGGAGTTCCAGCCTTTGCTCATGCCGCTCTGGACGCTGAGGATGTTGCTGTTCCACGGCGTGTCGAAGTTCACGCTGCCGCCGCCGCTTACGCTGCGATCCTGGCGGCTGTTAAAGGCTTTCGAGACGTTGGCGGTAGCCGATTTCAGGTAATCGCCCTCAAACTGGCGGCTGGCGCTGACGTTCAACGCCGTGCCGGTATCGCGATTGTGGGAAACGCCAACCGACACGGTATTGCCGAGCGGTATGGCGAAATCGAGCATTACGTAACGATCTTTCTCTTCGTAATACCCGTCGTATTTGTTGCGCGACATCCCCACCCGCAGGCGCGCCGTACCGTAGCGACCGGCGTATAACCCCTGGGAGTAGTCCAGCTGATAGCGTTTATAGCGATAGAGGTCGTCTTCCTGACGCATCAGGCTCAGGTTGCCTGCCGAGGGCAGGCCGAATGACGGCAGGCTAAAGGAAGCGCCCCAGGTGTTGCCCTTGCTCTCATAGATATCCAGGAACTTGCCGCTGGAGAGCTGTTCATGGGAGTACCACACCGAGCCGATCTGCCACGGCAGGCTGAGATTCGCCCCATAGTTGGCGCGATACGTTCCGTCGGAGGCGGCCATGGTCTGGGTATTCACCGAGAAATAGCCCGTCAGGTTCAGGGAGGCCCACAGCTCGCTGACGATGTGTTCCCGCATCATGTAGGTAGAGGCGTTCCAGTCGACCATCCCGCTGCGCTTGCTGAACGAGGCTCCCACCAGCGACATGGTGTCTTTATGTTTGGTGTCGTAATCGTAGTAGTAGGTGTTATCCTGCTCGTTTTTGCGTTTCGCGTATTTTTTATAATTGACGACGGATTTATCGCGGCTATACATCCCGCCCCACATCTGCCAGCGCAGCGTTTCCGACACGTTGCTGGAGAACGGTTTATTTACGGTGTACATGCTGCGCGACACGGTGCGGCTTCCGCTCACCACTTCAACTTCGACGCTGTAGATCCCGTAGGGCAGGCTGCTGGTGTCAATTTCATGGTTGCCGACGTCAAAGCGCTGAATGCCGATAAGCTGCCCGTCACGACGAATACGGGCCTCGCCCGCCGTGGGGAAATAGACCACCACCGGCGTCAGAGAGAGGGTGTTATCGCGCTTGCGGGAGTTGGCCTGGTTGCCCATGGAAACGCCGTAGACTTCCCCGCCGGAAATCCCGCTGACGCTCGCCAGAGACTGCATCGCCCAGCCGTTCAGCATGCCCGCGGCGTAGCGCATCCCCTGATAGTCGCGCTCCCACATGACCGCGTTCATCTGGGTATCGCTGCTGCTCTCGTTGACGTAGCCAGAGCCGTCGATCAGCACATGATCGACGCCCATTGAGATCCAGTTTCTCGCGTTCAGATAACCCGACGACCAGCTGTCACCGTAGCCGCTCTCGGTATGATACGCCCCGAGGTTGTAGGAGAACGTGCCGCTCAGGTCGTCGGACGTCGGGGCATCAATATCCACCTCACGCGGGCGAATATTCACCCCGTAGTCGCTCTGCGACAGATTCAGCAACAGGCGCATTTTTTTCTGATCCAGCTCGAACGCCGAACCCGCACTTACGGGAATGCGCATCTGGTCATCGAACTGCTTGTCGTTAATGCTCTGCAATAACGTTCGCATCTCTTTTGACAGACGAATGCCGTTATCAGACTCCTGGACCTGAACATCTCTCAGCCCCAGCTTCAGATCTTTTGCAAAGAGCGTCACGTCACCGATACGAACATATTCGCTCGCCGTGCCTTCGTGGTTCCCTTGTTGTGCTGAGTGTGGACGCGTATTCACCAGATAGACGGGAATTTTGATCCCCTGCTCCAGCAGTGCATAAAGCGAGTCGGGAAAACGGTAATTAGCGATAACCACGGAGCTTGAGGCTGCATGCGCAAGCGCGGGCAGCGTGCCGGATGCGCAAGCCATCATCACCGGCAACACTAATTTATTTTTCACCATGCATCCTTACTTAACAGGAATGAACTGTTTCAGGTCCCATATTCCGAGATGAAAATGGTTATCCGTAACGTTGATATCCTCGATAGCGCGCGAGGTCTCTGGCATCAGGTAGAAGTTTTTGCTACACGGCGTGCCGGGGGATTCCGGATTCGGCTTCAGGCAGGTCCCGGTCGCATTGACGCGAAACGAGGTGTTCCCTTTATTGGTTATTTTTCCCGCCACATAGACGAAGTCGATCTTCTTATCCCGGGGCTGAACC
This sequence comes from Enterobacter cloacae complex sp. 6730903, assembly GCF_048283985.1. Classification (NCBI taxonomy): domain Bacteria; kingdom Pseudomonadati; phylum Pseudomonadota; class Gammaproteobacteria; order Enterobacterales; family Enterobacteriaceae; genus Enterobacter; species Enterobacter cloacae complex sp. 6730903. The sequence goes on from NZ_JBLVXX010000011.1 coordinate 7,861, forward strand.
ACCAGAATGGTGCTCACCACCGCACGCGTCATCCCGGTACCGTTTTTTGGCGAACCGCTGTCCACCTCTTCGCTTACCCCTTCATCCGTGAAGGTAATGCGGTAGTAACGCTCTTTGTTATCGGCGTTCCCGTGATAGTAAAATTTGACGATATTGCTGGTACCGGCGGGCATTACCATGCGCGTGGGCGTCAGCAACAGTTCGTCCACTTTCTCCGGATTAATGACGATCCCTTCATCCATTGGGCTGCTGATCCGCTGTGCGCGAACAGAAACAATACGCACGCTGTCTGCTTCGTTTTTTATTTCCTTGGCGGTAGAGTCAGCATCCGCAGGAATAATGGTGGTGACTTTTCCCACATTAATGGCCAGCGCGGAGGAAGAGATAAATAATAAAAATAAGAAGGCGGATTTGAGGTTAAACATGCTATTTCCCTAAACAGGGGCTTGCGCCCCTGGATCGATCAGGCCTTAGCCCCAGGTTGCGCGGAACGCAACAGACACGGTCCCTTCCCACAGGCTGTTGGTCAGGTCTTTGAACTCTTTCGCCGTACCGGCGTTGTCCTGAGCGGAGTCAACGTAGAAGACGAATTTGTCCTGGCCGGTAATTTCGGTATCTGCCGCCGCGCCTGCGCTGGTGGTCAGGTTCCACAGGCCAGAAGAGACGCCGGTGTTAGAAGAGGAATCAACCAGCGTGGTCCATGCGGTTGATTTTGCCCCCACGGTGCCACCGATAGAGCCCAGGTCGTTACCGCCCCAGCGCGCGCCTACCTTCAGTTTGGTCGCTTCACCACCCACGCTGAACAGCGTGTTGTTTGAATCGTCGAGGATAGCTTCGAGTTTGAAGCTGGTCGCCGTAGAGTGATCGCCACGGATAGCCACATCAAACAGACCGGTATCGGTGTTGAAAGATTTGGTATTGGCGCTGTAAACGAAGTTCAAAGCACGCGTTGGCGTAACAACCAGATCGGATTCGCTGTCTTTGGTCGCGGTTGCCTGCCAGGTGGCAGAAGCCGTCGTTTCAGCTGCATTAACTGCGCTCAGGGCAGAAACAGACAGCAGGGAGCCCAGAACGATAGCGTTCAGTTTGTTCATTTATTTAGTCCTTCAAAAAAGAATCCACGTGTATAAAAAGGGGAGCCCCTTTTTCGAGGCGGAGTATAGACAGCCGCAAAATAACGAGGCAATACAGAAAAATTCACTCGACGGAGAGCAACAATAAAAATATAAATAAATTTCTCGTATCTTATTGTTACGTATTGAGTAAATTACTCAATTTCCCGAGTAATAGATAAATATCGATTTTTCAATAAAGAGAAATATCAGGACGTCGGGACAGCCACACACATCATTACAGGCAACACCAGCCCCTTAATTAACCACGCATGTTTTTTTACGCTGGTTATATAGAAGAAGTTGATATTATCAAGTAACATTTCGTTTACAACGCCATCCGGCGCCGCATCATCTTCAGATTTATTCAGCTTTTTATCCTTAATATAAAAGATATTGCTTCCGTCGACTTTTTCCACGCTGAGCGTGTAATTTCGGTCAATCAGGTAGCTTTTGCCCTCTTTCTTGAGTACGCCTTTATGAATAACCGTCACAACATCTTTGTTGTTAAACAAGAATAGCGTGGTTAGCGACATATCGGTTAACTCACCCGTGGAATAGGTTTTCCAGGAAACGGTATCTGACTGGCAGCCAAACCCCTCATCCTGCGTTCTGGTAAAATAGATCCACAACAACGCGATGACAGACAGCGCCAGTACGATACTGAACAGTACACTCATTTTAGTCCTTGACATATTTTAACTCCCGGTCAGGCTTCTGTAAGAAATGCAGTTCTTATAATCGTCGATACTGTCCTGCTGATAACAGATGGCCAGGAAATAATTTTCTATCTGCGACTTTTTAAACCTGGAATAGTAAGCATCTGCAACCTGGTGTTGACAGTCGATATGTTGACTGGCAATGACCTCTTTTACGTGATTAAAGTAGTGCTGTCGCGGCTGATACATATTCTTATCGATCAGGTATACCGTACACCGGTCCACTTTACCGAGCAGATGCATATCAGAATCTTTCAGGCTCTCGGCATAGGAATCCCTTTGGTGCAACAGTAAAACAGCGGTGCCGATAACGGTAATCAGTAATAACGTGCAGAGAGAAATAAAGAGTCTGTGCAGCGATATTATTTGTTTAGGCGGATCGGCATCTTTCTTATGCGCCAGCGTATCGAATGCGTCAGAGGCAGATTGTTCACTAACCGTTGAAACAACCGGCGGCCTGACCGTGTGATGTTCAATATGCGCGGCAAGGCTAAATCCCTTGCCACGTATCGTTTTTATCAGTAAAGGGTCGCATCCTAATGTACGAAATGCTTTTCTGATTTCACTTATGGCAACATTCAGACTCACCGAAGAACCAGAGAAACCATGATCCTCCCAGACCTTCTTTATCAGGTCATCTCTGTCGAGTGTTTTACCATTATTGATGATAAGTTCATAAAGCAGACGACCCGCCTGGTTAGATAACTTAATGGATGACTCTTCCTCTCCATTAATCATGATCATACCGGTGTCGACTTCATAAAGCATTGTGAGATCAATGAGATACTTCATATTATTATTACGCCATTGTTAAAATTTTGTGCATTTGCCAGGCAATAATAAGTCTAAAGTTTGTGTGGTCAAGTCGCGTGATATTAATTAAGAGATGAATTTATAAAGCTTCATTAATTAACGATTATTAAATCATTAATAAAAATCTTCGAACTTCTGCATTTAGGTTAAAACATTAAAAAAAACGCCACCGCAAGATTATAATCTTAAACTTTCGAAGTTGTTGGAATAATGTTTTGTTATGTACTTTTTTAGTGCAACATAATATCGTCAAAGCATTCTCCCGAGTCGCCATGCATCTAGCCGGTACATCAGGGACATGTGTAGCCGTATAACATTCATTTTAAATAACACAAATCTTTATGGAGTTTATCATGTTCAAATCGATCATGACCGTATCACTGCTGGCCGCCGCTATTGCTTCTACCAGCGCAGTGGCCGCAGACAATTCGGCGGGTGGTATCATTAACTTTACCGGCGCAATTACCGATACAACCTGTACCATTAACGGCGGTAAAAGCGCGGACTTTACCGTTGCGCTTTCCCCTATTTCGGTAAAAGATGCAGGCACCACGGTTGGCCTGATCACTAAGAATAAAAAATCTATTGCGCTGACGTTCTCTGGTTGTTCACCAGCAGCCGGAACAACCGGTACTCCGCTGAAAGTGTATTTCTCCAGCGCGGATAATATTTCCACTGACGGTAAATACCTGCTGAATAACAGCGTGAACGAAAGCGATGCCAGCGTGGCACGTAATGTCGGCTTTGCGTTAGTGGAGCCAGGTTCGTCTACGCCTATTACCCTGAACCAGCCTTACACGACAAATATTATGGGTACAGCGACCGCGCCAGATTCCGAAACGCTGACGCTGGATGTTTATTACTATAAAACGAACGCCGCTGCCGCCACCGTGGGCGAGTTAAGCTCCAACGTAACGTATACCATTTCCTACCTGTAATAGTGATTATTCAGGCTCTGTTTTCGCAGAGCCTGTATTTAAGGTTGCAATCATGCGCAAGGCAATTTTGCTGGCAGGCTTACTGCTAAGCACGGGTCACTCATGGGCCAATATTGTCATTAATGGCACCCGTGTCCTTTATCCTGAAAATAACAAAGAGGTGATCGTCCAGTTAATGAATACGGGCGATGCGCCCGCTCTGGTGCAATCCTGGATAGATGACGGTGATATTAATTCCACGCCGGAAACAGCCAATGTGCCGTTTCTGCTGTCGCCGCCGGTGATAAAGGTTAACGAACATAATGGTCAACAGCTTCGTATTAAAAAGCTGCCGTCCAGCTTGCCTGCGGATCGCGAATCCGTCTTTTTCCTGAATGTCCTCGACATTCCGCCCAGACCTGAAAATCTGCAAAACCAGAATACCGTCCAGCTGGCGATTAAATCCCGTATCAAACTTTTTTACCGGCCCGCTGCGCTGAAAGGCACGCTGGATGACGCGGTGGCGAAACTGACGCTCGCCGCCGACGGCGATCGCTTTCGCATTACAAATATCAGTCCGTTCCATATTACGGTCGCCAATATTTCGCTGGGTAAAACGAAATTGCTCCAGGAGTCCCCGATGGTTTCCCCGTTTGGGCAGCTGACGGTCGCCGCCAAAAATACGGTTAAGCGCGGACAGACCTTCCAGCTGATGTATGTGGACGATCTTGGCGCGTATAAAACCCGGACTTTCACCAGTCAGTGATCGGAAAGACTCACCATGAAAATGAAACAAAACAGACTCTGTCTGCTGGCAGTCTGCACGCTTCTGCTTTCGCATAAATCAGGGGCCGTCTCGTTTGATCCCTCCCTGCTTGCTGGCGCATCCGGTGAGTCCGATCTGTCTCGCTTTTCCGAAAACAACGCCATGCCTGCCGGCAGTCAGGAGATGGATATCTACGTAAACGGCAGCTGGAAGGGACGTTATACCGTCATCTACGGCGAGCAGCGTGACGACATCCGCCTTGCCTGGAAAGATGCCCGGTCGCTGGGCATCAACACCACGTCCGTGCCTGCGCCCGCCATTGCGCACGGGCAGGTCCAGCTGCGCGATCTGGTTCAGGGCGGTGAAGTCAAAACCGATACCAGCACCCTGAGTCTGGCGCTTACCGTTCCGCAGGCGGCCGTGCTGCGTACTGAAGAAGGTTACATTGCCCCCCAGTTCTGGGACGAGGGGATACCGGCGCTGATGCTCTCGTGGAACACGACCTGGTATAACACCCGCGCGAAAGGCACTGTGAAAGACACAAATGATGATTTTTATGCCGGGCTGGATTCCGGCGCCAACCTGTTCGGCTGGCAGTTTCGCGACAGCAGCGCCTGGCGGAAAACCGCCAGCGGAGAGAGTAGCTGGCAGAATAATACCCGCTACCTGCGCCGTCCCCTGGCCTCGCTGAAATCCAACCTGACGCTGGGTGACTTTTATATTCCTGGCGATCTGTTTGATTCCCTGCGCGTGCGCGGCGTGTCGCTGGCGTCGGACATGAAGATGCGCCCAAATTCACAGCAGGGTTTTTCACCGGTGGTTCACGGCGTGGCGCGGACGAACGCCCTGGTGAAAGTTATCCAGAATGGCAACGTGATCTATCAGGAGAACGTGCCGCCGGGCCAGTTTACCCTCGACAGCATTCAGCCTACCGGCTCCGCGGGCGATTTGCTGGTGGTGGTGCGTGAAGCGGACGGTTCACAGCAGTCCTTCACGGTGCCGTTTTCCGCCGTGCCCGGGATGCTAAAAGAAGGGGTGAGTCAGTACAGCGTGGTGGCGGGTAAAGTGCACCAGAACACGCTCGATGCCGAACCCGCATTCATGCAGGCCACGCTGCGCTACGGGTTTAATAACCTCATCACCGGGTATACCGGGACGATTATTAGCGATAACTACCAGGCCGGGCTTGTCGGTACCGGGTGGAACCTTCCCTTTGGCGCGGTCTCGTTTGATGTCACCCACGCCAAAACCACCCTACAGGATCGCACCAGCAGCGGTCAGAGTTATCGCGTGTCGTACAGCAAATTTATCGATACCACCGCCACCAACTTCACCCTGGCAGCCTATCGCTATTCCACTAAAGGCTATTACAGCTTCAGCGACGCGCTCTATTCGCGCGAAGGGTATCAGCGCCTGAGAGCGCAGTACGACGACTATGAAGATCGGTTTGGCGTCGCGCCTGACATGTCGCTAAGCACCTGGGACGCCCTGCGCGCGGCGCAGCCCAAGAATACCTTTACGCTTAACCTTAATCAGCGCCTGCTCGATAACTGGGGCACGGTGTTTGTCTCCGGCACACAGCGCGATTACTGGAACTCACAGCAAACCACGCGCGAATATCAGATGGGCTATTCCAACGCCATCGGCCGCGCCAGCTATACCCTGTCGGCCAGCCGGGTACGGAACAGGGACAGTGAAGAAGAGACGCGCCTTTACCTCTCCCTCAGCCTGCCGTTCTCGCTGTTTGATAATAATGCGTGGATCACCTCCAGCCTGACGGCCAGCGATTCGCATTACGAACAGAGCAATATCAGCATGAGCGGAAACGCGCTGGCGTCGAACCGCCTGAGCTACACCCTCTCCGGCAGTAATGCGCGGGGGGGTAAAAATGCGGCAAGCGTTAACGCCGCGTACCGTTCGAACTTCGCGACACTCGGTGGCTCTTACAGCGAATCCTCCGACTACCGCCAGACCGGGCTCAGCGGACGCGGAAGCCTGGTGGCCTACCCGTGGCACGTTCTCGCCTCAAACGAAACCGGCACAACCATGACTATCGTCGATGCGCCAAAGGCGGAGGGGCTGATGGTGAACGGCGATGAAAGTATTATGACGAACCGCGATGGCGTGGCGCTGGTGCCTTACGCCACCCCGTATCGCAAAAACGCCATTACGTTAACCGAAACGGAAAACAGCGCAGGCGCGGAGGTGATCGGCAATATGGCTAACGTGGCGCCTTACGACGGGGCGGTGAGCTATATCCGCTTCGAAACCGACAAGCGCCAGTCATGGGTACTTCATGCGACGCGCGCCGACGGCAAACCGCTGCCCTTTGGCACCGAAGTGCTGGATGAACACGGTGGATCTGTCGGGTATGTCGGCCAGGCCAGCGTACTGTATATCCGCGCTGAACAGCCGCCACGCACGCTCAACGTGCATCTCCGCGGCGGGAAGTGCGAAATCTCCTCCCCGGCCTGGGGGCTGAACAGCCCCTCATCGGTTTGCCATTAATTACGGATTATCAAAATGTTACGATCATTCATGTTCCTGCTCCTCACCAGCGTTAGCGGGATGAGCTATGCCACCTGCTCCGGCAGCAGCATCGTTTATGGCACACCGATTACTATTGATTTATCGGATAAGCTGAGCCCGGCCACGCCCACATGGACCGGCAGCTTCACCACCCAGTACAGCGGCTCGTTCAACTGTACGACGGGTAACAGTGAATTTTCTTACACGCCGATCCTCTCGACCGACAGCAAATACGCCACCATCCTCGGGTTCAGCAACAACAAGTATATGGTGCGGGCGGAGATCACCAATCCCCCGGCCAATAAAACCCTGTCTGCCAGCGGTAGCCATACGGCGTCTGAGCTGAACACACCGTTTACGGTTCGCTTCACCCTCGTTAACCAGAGCGGCACCACCCTGACGGGGGATACGGCCAACATGAGCGACGTTCTGTTCGTCAGCGACATGAGCGGATTGTCGATTTTGGAAATCATCCTCTGGCCAATTAATCAGGTCATCAAAATCGCCCAGTGGTTATTCAGCGGGTTCAAGTGGCCTTACGACAACCGTGATATGTTTGGTCAGCCGATGATCATCAAATACGCGCCAAAACTGACTACCTGTTCCTTTGATAATGCGGGGCTGACCGTGGCGCTGCCGACGCTCGGCATTCCCCAGCTCAGTGCATCCTCACAGCCGGGGCTGACGCCTTTTTCACTGAATATGAGCTGTCAGAACGTCGGGGTTAACGGCAATTCCGATCGGTCAATTGAGATGTTTTTGTCCAGCACGCAGCTGCTTTCGACCGACAGCTCGGTGCTGATCGACAGCAGCAGTAGCGCGGCGCAGGGCGTGGGGCTACGCCTGATAAAACGTGACGCCCCGCAAACGCCGGTGACCTTCTCTACCTCGACCACCAGCCGTGGCAACGCCACAATGATTTTCAGCGTGGCGGCTGGCGCGGCGCTGGACGAACATTTCACCCTTCCGATGGCGGCGTACTATTACGTGTGGGCGCCCGCCCAGGTGAGCCAGGGTAAGATCAATACATCGGCTACGCTGAATATTATCTACCCCTGATGTGGACTATTCCTCCATCTTTCCAACCGTTTGCACATACTTAATCAGTTCGCTGTGGTTGGAAAGATTCAGCTTTTTCATCGCATTGTGTTTCTGTGTCGCAATGGTACTGACCGAACGGTTTCGATGACGGGCAATCTCCGTCGTTGAAAATCCTTCCACAATAAGATGAAGCACCTCCCACTCTCTGGCCGAGAGGATGGAGCGCGCCCGGGAGCCGGACCGCATTACCCGCCTGAGCCACGAAGAGATCGACGGTTTTTGCCCGTCCGCCATGAGCAACGCGGGTAATTCCTTTTTCAGTTCAGTCAATTCATCCTGCTGACTGATGGTTAATTCAAATTTCATCTCCAGAACTTTTTTTAACAGCCCGTAAGGCAGCTCGGGCACCAACAGAACACGCCTGACGTGATGGGTTTTACATAAAGATGTAAAACGGCTGCTGACCTCCGCACTCCACTCTTTATGATTAAGCAGATAATTAAATTCAGTGAAGAAAACATCCACGTTATTATCCGCCACCGCCGCCAGCGCCTGTTCAGTGGAATCGACCTGAGTAATGTTCAGTACGTAATCGGGTAAAAGATCATGGAGCGCCCGGAATATTATCTCTTTAAATATATTTATTTTGTAAAACACCATTACCCTTACGATACGTTCAGTATTATTCATGTCTTTTCTAAGTTCTCGTGACCGGAGGAAAATGATAATAGTTTATGTACTCACCACTCACAACCTCTTCGCGCCAGGATTTTATCCTTCTCAGGCCTAAAAATCTGAACAAGGACATTAAATTTATAGAAAAAATTCTATTTTATTCTGCACGTCGTTTCCTCTCGCAGATTAAGCCCTGTCGATAATCCTGCCACGATCACAACTTTTCTTACAGAAACAGCAGTAAACTACTGAAAATGCGGTGGATTAACCCCATTAATCAACTACCTGACACTTAATATCCACTCCTTTACAGAATAAAAACCTGTCATGAATATTATTAGAAGATTAAAACAATTACATATACCATTAAAACCATTTTTCAATTTTATCTTCCTCTAATAATTGGCATCAGCTTTACTCGACGGTTTGTATTGGCTTACATTGATGCCATCGCATCGCGTTATTTAAAAAGTGCTCGCTATTCTTTTAATAAGAGAGTGCGAACCGCCATTTTCTCTTATATGGACTGTTTACTCAGCGAAAGGAGAATGCCAATGCAAAATAAAAAAACAATTCACGTTGCCGTTGTTGACAGCTGCGAATTCACGATGATTGGCCTGCAATCGCTTGGAAAGCGTGAGCCTGATGAAAAACATGACATTATTTTCCATGGGTTTACCCATATCGAAGAACTTGCTTTGAGTGAACAACTCTTTGATATCATCATTTATGATCCGTTGAATACGCGCCATTTCCGGGTGACGACGAATGACGACATTCTCTGCATTAAACAGAAACAAGTGACGGCGAAGATCTATATCTATTCGTTATCCGCTGGCTATTTGAAATTCAAACATGTTGATGGGGTAATCAGCAAAAGAGTCTCCCTGGGGGATATCAAAGCGCTGTGGCAAATACTGATGAGCCAGACGCCGCAGGAGTCTGGCCGTTACAACGTAGGCATGACGACCCGCTTACGCACCCCGGCGAGGCTGTCCAGCGAGGAGGCCAGCGTATTGCGCGGCTATTCCTGTAATCTCAAAACCAAGCAAATCGCCCGTCAGCTGGGGTGTAACGTCAGGCTGGTTTACTTTTATAAGAACAACGCCATGAACAAGCTTAAGGCCGTGCGTGGCCCCTCGTTTTACCAGAGCATTCGCTGGATCCTGAATTAAGAATTTGACCGTGTGTCGTTTGCCTTTTGTTCCCGTGTCCGCGGGAACCTTTTTTCATTTCCTGAAGGCTGTTCCATGTATACCGTTCTTCCCTCTCCCCTGTTGCAACGTATCTCAGGGCTGCGATTCCAGCCGCTTGTCGATCTTCATTCGGGCCAGGTGTTCGCGCATGAAGTTCTCGTGGAGATCCATAACGTCAATCTTGAGGTGCTGTTTGCCTCGCTGCCCTCGCGCAGCGCGCTGCAAATCTTCTTCTGGCAGGCCAACACCCTGTTACAGATACCCGCCCGGGACGCTTACTGGCTAAACCTTCCGGCAGAGCACCTTCTCGACGAACGCGCTATCCGGTTGTTGCTGGCGTTACGCCATCAGCAACGGTTAACGATTGAAATTCAGGATCCCCTCACCATCACACGGCTGAGTGAGGCTGAGCAACGTCGTCTTCATGCCACGCTTGTTCGGTTAAAAGAGGCGGGATGGCAAATCTGGCTGGACGATTTAACCCGGGAGTTGGCTGAGGCGTTCGCGCGGCTTGCGCTGCCGCTGGATGGGGTAAAAATTGACCGCTCAGCGCTGCGGGAACGCGCGCCGCTTGCCCCGTTTGTGCAGGAGGTCAGGGCAGGTATCGCGCAATCAATTCTTATCGAAGGCATCGAGAATTCGCGGGATCTGGCGCGCGCCCGCGCGTCCGGCGCACAGTCTGGTCAGGGTTTTCTGTGGCCCGAAAGCCGAACCGATGCCCGCGTAACGCTTTGACGGCCAGCGGAGCGCTGGCCTTTTTACCGGGACTTACCAGCCCGGCACCGCGCCACCGTTAAAAAGGGTCTCTGCCGCTTTCGCCACTTCCGGCGACTGATAGGACTGGATAAATTCCTTCACGTTTTCGGCGTCTTTGTTGTCCTCACGCGTGACCACAATATTCACGTAGGGTGAGTTTTTGTCTTCGATAAAGACGCTGTCGTGTACCGGAGAAAGCCCCGTTTGCTGGAGATAGGTGGTACTGATAATGGCCACATCCACTTTCGGATCGTCCAGCACGCGCGGCAGCTGCGCCCCTTCCAGCTCCATAATCTGTAAGTTTTTCGGGTTCGCAGTAATATCCAGCGCCGTTGGCAGCAGGCCAACATCCGGTTTAAGGGTAATCAGCTTCTCTTTTTGCAGCAGCAACAGCGCGCGACCAAGGTTGGTGGGATCGTTTGGAATCGCAATGGTTGCGCCGTCCTTCAGCTCAGACACCGATTTAATCTTTCGGGAGTAACCCGCCATCGGGAAGACGAAGGTATTGGCCACGGCGACCAGCTTGTAATTGTGCGCCTTGTTATCTTCCGCGAGGAATGGGCGATGCTGGAAGACGTTGGCGTCCAGTTCGCCCTGGTTGGTGGCATCGTTGGGTAGCAGCGAGCCGCTAAAGCCCACCAGCTCAACATCCAGACCGTATTTCTCTTTTGCCACCTTTTTGGCGACTTCCGCCACGTCCTGCTCAGCGCCATTGATCACGCCGACTTTAATGTGTCTGGCATCATTGCCGCCCTGGTCACAGCCTGCGAGCAGCAGGCCAGTCAGGAGAAGCGCACCCAATCGAAGTTTCACGAGACAGTTCCTTTTGATAGACGTTTTGAAGACTATATCGACAACGAGACGGCAGGCTAAAAAACGAAAAGGAATCAGTAAGACGGATAGGTTATATGCGGCCTGTTACCGGGTGGCGCTGCGCTTACCCGGCCTACGTGACGGGGGAAGTGTAGGCCCGGTAAGCGTAGCGCCACCGGGCGATGGGCATCAGGCGACGGTAGTCCAGTCCTCAACCGTAAGATCCTGTACCATCCCGAACGCATGATCGTTCGTGACAATCGTCGTGCCCCGGCTGATAGCATGTGCGGCAATCAACTGATCGAGATCCCCCATCACGTTCCCTTTCTTTTCCATTGCCGCACGCAGTTCACCGTAGGTGGCTGCGGCTTCGCTATCCCAGGCGCAGACAGTGATGGTTTTAAGAAATTCCATTATGGTTTCGTGCAGCTTGTTGTTTTGCTTTTTGGCTACGCCGTAAAGCAATTCCGCTTCCGTTACGCTTGAAATACACATCTTTTCAGGCGTAATTTGCGAATATCGGTTTACTACTTCAGGATGCTGCCTCACCAGATGGCTTACGATGTTAGTGTCCAGCATATGCAGCATCTTCTACAGCCCTTCCAGAGGGTTTCTTGTCGTATAGCTCTGATTGCGCTCCTCTTTACTTAGAAAGGTATCAGGCACATGCGTTTCTTTTAACATGCGCAAAAAGTTATCCCTGTGCCGTGCTTTCTCGGACCTTGCCGTCAAAACCACATTCCCCTCGTCATCCCGGCGGATATAAACACTCTCCGTTTCAAACGCAAATTCCGCAGGCAAGACCACGGCCTGGTTTCGTCCTTTTTTGAATAGTTTCGCTGTGCGTTCCATGGCAACCTCTGTCGGTTTATTGACCAGCCCACAGCATGCGCTAACGCCCCGGAAAGCGACAAGAGAGACATTGAAAAATCAGAAAGCGACTCGCAATAAATAGCAGAACCGCTAACCTCACGCCTGCCGACGCAGCGGCGCTTCGCGCAAAAACCACGACAGCACAAACGCCAGCACCATAATCCCCGCCGCCAGCATGAATACCGCATGGATCGCCGAGCCGAACGCATCCAGATAGTCCAGACGCAGGGCATCAGGCAGATGGTGTATGGCAACGGGATTAAGTTCGCGCGGCAGTTCCGCCCCTTCCGGCAGCCTGTCGATCAGGCCTGATTGCAGAATATGGGTGAACACCGCGCCAAACAGCGCAACGCCAATCGCCCCGCCAATGGAACGGAACAGCGTCACCCCAGACGTCGCGACGCCGTATTGATCGGCTGACACGCTGTTCTGCACCGCCAGCACCAGCACCTGCATCACCAGTCCCAGCCCCATGCCCAGCACGCCGGTAAACAGGTACAGCTGCCAGGTTGGGGAGGTGATTGAAATGCGCGTCAGTAATACCATCCCCACCACGCCGAGCAGCGTGCCGAGGATCGGGAACAGACGATATTTCCCGGTACGGCTGATGATGCGCCCGCTGATAATGGAGGTGAGCAACAGCCCCCCCATCAGGGGGATCAGCTGCAAACCGGCCTGCGTCGGCGTGGCGTCTTTTACCACCTGTAAATAGAGCGGCAGGAAAGTGACGGAGCCAAACAGCGACATGCCGATAATAAAACCGATCAGGCTACAGAGCAGGAAGCTGCGGTCGCGGAAGAGCGACAGCGGGATAATCGGCTCCCACGCCAGCCGCTCTTCGTAGATAAACCCGGCGATCCCCGTCAGGCCGAAGGCCAGAATGCACCACAGCTGCGGGTCGCTCCATTGGCGGATCGTCCCGCCCTCGGTGGTAAACAGAATGATGCACAGCAACGCCATGCTGAGGTAAATCGCCCCCAGGTAGTCAATCTCATGCTTGCTGCGCCGCGCGCTGCCGTGGAAAACCGCGCCAATCACCAGCAGGGCAAACAGCCCCAGCGGCAGGTTGATGTAGAAAATCCAGCGCCAGGATGCGTGCTGAACGATAAACCCGCCGATCAGCGGCCCTATCACCGTCGCCAGGCCAAACACGCCGCCAAACAACCCCTGATAGCGACCCCGATCGGCTGGCGGGATCACGTCCGCCACGGCAGCCATGCTGATCACCATCAGACCGCCGCCCCCCAGCCCTTGCAGGGCGCGCATCAGCACCAGCTGGGTCATGTTCTGCGCCAGACCGCACAGCGCGGACCCTACAAGAAACAGCACAATCGCGATTTGCAGAACGATTTTTCGGCCAAACAGATCGCCGAATTTGCCGTACAGCGGCACCACGATGGTCGAACTGAGGATATAGGCCGTTACCACCCACGAGAGTTTATCCAGCCCGCCCAGCTCACCCACAATGGTCGGCAGCGCGGTGGAGACAATGGTCTGATCCAGCGCAGAGAGCAGCATCACCAGCAGGAGTGCGCTGAACAGCAGCTTAATCGACGGCGCCTTTTTCGCAGGTTGAGTCATTACGTCGGACTCCATAAGACATCACTTGAAATTAATTAATCGTATAATTAATATTTGTGGAAGTGATGAATAAGATCAAGAGATACGGTGACCATGCCAGCACAAAAGGACAATTCTGAACCCCGCCGCCCCGGTCGGCCACGCGGCGGCAAGCGCGTTACCGCCAGCCGTGAACAGCTGCTGGACATCGCCCTGAACCTCTTTTCCCGCCAGGGGATCGCCAATACGTCGTTGAACGCCATCGCCCGCGAAGCAGGCGTGACGCCCGCCATGCTGCACTACTACTTCAACTCCAGAGAACAGTTACTGGATGCGATGATTGAGGAGCGCTTCCTGCCGTTACGCGAGCGGATCGGGGCGATTTTCGCCGACAACCGGGATTCGCCGGTGGATGCCCTGACGGAAATGATCAGGGTGCTGGCCGAACTGGCGGAAAAGTATCGCTGGTTTGCCCCGCTGTGGATGCAGGAGGTGATTGGCGAGATGCCGGTACTGCGCACCCATTTGCAGGCACGCTTTGGCGATGAGAAATATCACACCACGCTGGCAACCATCAAAGGCTGGCAGCAGGAAGGAAAGCTGAATCCGGCGCTGGCCCCCGAACTGCTGTTCACAACGCTGCTGAGCCTGGTGCTGGTGCCGTTCTCCCGCATGCGCAATGACGAGAGGCTTAGCGCCCTCTCGCCGGAGATCGTGGTGCGCCACGTGTTAGCCGTGATAGGCACCGGGATCGGCGGTTAAAGATTTTTGGACAGATAGTGTCTCTGCATTCCCTGATAAGGGTAATCCTGCAAGGACATCTGCACCTGATAACCCTGCTTTTCATAGAACGGACGCGCCTGGAAGCTGACCGTATCCACCAGCGCGTGACGACAGCCTTTGCGACGGGCCTCCTCTTCAGCCGTTTTGATAAGCTGGCTTCCCACGCCCGTTCCCCGCACGCTGTCGCTGACCCACAGATAGTCGATGTTCAGCCAGTCGCCTTTCCGTACGCCGATTAACCCGCCCAGCATGACGCCATTGTCGTCTCGCATATATACGCCAATATCGCCGCCAAACGTCGCCAGATCTAAAAACTGCGCGTTATAGGCTCTTAGCCCCGTTAATAATTCTTCTTTTTCTTCGGCTGTGACATTATCTGTAATGCTCAGATGCATAATTCTCTCCTTATTTTCAGCGCAATCTGAATATCTCACAGCTTAACCTTCATAAAAACTCCTTATTTTCTCCATTGTTTATAGCTGGAAATATTCATTCAATATGTAAATAAAAAAAGCCTTTCCAATAGGCTCCGAAAACGTATAATGAGAACGATCATTCTCACTTTTTACGGTAGCCGACAATGAGTACAAAGCTGGAAGAACGACAAAAACTGCGGCAGGACGAAATCATCACCGCCGCGCGCCGCTGCTTTCGCGCCAGTGGATTTCACGCTGCCAGCATGTCGCAGATCGCCAGCGAAGCCAGGCTCAGCGTCGGACAAATCTATCGCTATTTCAGTAACAAAGACGCGATTATTGAAGAGATGATCCGGCGCATTATCGACTCACGTATCGAGGAGATGCAGGGCAAAACCCTGGTTGAAGGGATGCCGCAGGCGCTTGCCTGGCGCCAGACGCTTAACGAAGACGATGACGCGCTGATGCTCGAAATGTCCGCAGAGGCCACGCGCAATCCGCTGGTGGCAAACATGCTGATCGAAGCCGAAGCCCGCATGTTCGCCAACGCCTGTGAGCACCTGAAAAAGCAGTTCCCTCACCTGAGCGATGAGCATATTCGCTGCTGCGTGGAGATTACCGCCGTGATGATCGAAGGCACGATTTACCGTCGACTCACGCCTTTAAAAGTACCGTCAGAACAATTAGAGCCTATATACCAGAATATTTTAAATATGATTTTCTCTGCGAAGTAATCGCATGTGAATAATTAGCGGAAATAAGTAATTTCCCTTTTTTCATTTCTGGCTCAGCCAGAGATGCAGGATCGCTGTGCTTTTAATTAACCCTCCTCCCTGTTAAGCAATTAACAGGGCAGGCTTCGTTCACCCTGGAAAAAGATTATGAAAACCATAACAACCTCCATCGCGGCATTACTCCTCCTGACAGGGTGCGATAATGCGCAAACATCTGCTCCCCAGCGTCCTCTTCCGGAAGTGGGGATTGTCACACTCATGAGCCAGCCGGTGTCCGTTGTCAGCGAGCTGACCGGACGCACCGCCGCCGCGATGAGCGCCGAAGTGCGCCCCCAGGTAGGCGGCATTATCCAGAAGCGCCTGTTCACCGAAGGCGATACGGTCAAGGCCGGGCAGGCGCTGTATCAGATCGATCCTTCCAGCTACCGCGCCGCGTATGATGAAGCCGCCGCCGCACTGAAACAGGCGCAGGCGCTGGTGCAGGCCGACTGCCAGAAAGCCCGGCGCTATGCGCAGCTGGTGAAGGACGACGGCGTATCACGTCAGGATGCGGAAGACGCGAAGTCCACCTGTGCGCAGGACAAGGCCAGCGTCGAGTCAAAGAAAGCCGCGCTGGAAAGCGCCCGCATTAACCTCAACTGGACCACCGTCACCGCGCCGATTGCCGGACGTATCGGCATCTCCTCTGTGACCCCCGGCGCGCTGGTGACCGCCCAGCAGGATACCGCGCTGGCCACCATTCGCGGGCTGGACAGTATGTACGTCGATTTAACCCGTTCCAGCGCCGATCTGCTGCGATTACGCAAGCAAACCCTCGCCAGCAACAGCGATACGCTGAACGTGTCGTTGATCCTCGAAGACGGCAGCAGCTACAGCGAAAAAGGCCGCCTGGCGCTGACCGAAGTGGCGGTGGATGAGTCTACCGGCTCCGTCACCCTGCGCGCCGTCTTCCCGAACCCGCAGCATCAGCTTCTGCCGGGCATGTTCGTCCGCGCCAGAGTGGATGAAGGCATCATGAATGACGCGATCCTCGCCCCGCAGCAGGGCATCACCCGCGACGCCAAAGGCACCGCCACCGCGCTGGTGGTGAACGCCAGCAACAAGGTCGAACAGCGTCAGCTGGAGACGGGCGACACCTACGGCGACAAATGGCTGGTGCTGAGCGGCCTGAAGGCGGGCGATAAGCTGATTGTGGAAGGCACCGATAAAGTCACCGCCGGGCAGGAAGTGAAAGCTGAAGAGATGAAAACCAACGGAGGAAACGCCTGATGTTTTCCCGTTTCTTCGTGCGTCGCCCGGTCTTTGCCTGGGTTATCGCCATTCTCATCATGCTCGCCGGGATGCTGGCGATCCGCACGCTGCCCGTTGCGCAGTACCCGGACGTGGCTCCGCCGTCGATCAAAATCTCCGCCACCTATACCGGCGCTTCTGCGCAGACGCTGGAAAACAGCGTGACGCAGGTGATCGAGCAGCAGCTCACCGGGCTGGATAACCTGCTCTACTTCACCTCCACCAGCAGCTCGGACGGGTCGGTGAGCATTACCGTCACGTTTGAACAGGGCACCGATCCGGACACCGCTCAGGTGCAGGTGCAGAACAAAGTCCAGCAGGCGGAATCGCGCCTGCCAACCGAGGTGCAGCAGTCCGGGATCACCGTTGAAAAATCCCAGAGCAACTTCCTGCTGATCATGGGCGTATATGACAAAACCGACACCGCCAGCAGCTCGGATATCGCCGACTGGCTGGTGAGTAATATGCAGGACCCGCTGGCGCGCGTGGATGGCGTCGGTAGCCTACAGGTGTTCGGCGCGGAATACGCGATGCGCATCTGGCTCGACCCGGCGAAGCTGGCGTCGTACTCGCTGATGCCCTCCGACGTGCAGAGCGCGATTGAAGCCCAGAACGTGCAGGTCTCCGCCGGTAAAATCGGCGCACTGCCCTCGTCGAACGCCCAACAGCTGACCGCCACCGTCCGCGCTCAGTCGCGTCTGCAAACGGTCGATGAGTTCAAAAAGATCATCGTCAAGAGCGAGTCCAACGGTGCGGTGGTGCGCATCAGCGACGTCGCGCGCGTGGAGATGGGCAGCGAAGATTACACCGCAACGGCGAAGCTGAACGGCCACCCGGCGGCGGGTATGGCGGTGATGCTCTCACCGGGCGCCAACGCGCTTAATACCGCCACGGCGGTAAAAGACAAGATCGCCGAGTTCAAAAAGTCGATGCCGGAAGGCTACGACGTGGCCTACCCGAAAGACAGCACCGAGTTCATCAAGATCTCCGTTGAGGACGTGATTCAGACCCTGTTCGAAGCCATTATCCTCGTGGTGGTGGTGATGTACCTGTTCCTGCAAAACATCCGCGCGACGCTGATCCCGGCGCTGGCGGTGCCGGTGGTGCTGCTGGGCACCTTCGGCGTGCTGGCGCTGTTCGGTTACTCCATCAACACCCTGACGCTGTTTGCGATGGTGCTGGCGATAGGGCTTTTGGTGGATGACGCCATCGTGGTGGTGGAAAACGTCGAGCGTATTATGCGCGACGAAGGGCTGCCCGCCCGGGAAGCGACCGAAAAATCGATGGGCGAAATTTCCGGCGCGCTGATCGCCATTGCGCTGGTGCTCTCTGCGGTATTTCTGCCGATGGCCTTCTTCGGCGGCTCCACCGGGGTGATTTACCGTCAGTTCTCGGTCACCATTATTTCGGCGATGTTCCTCTCCGTGGTGGTGGCGCTGACCCTGACGCCCGCGCTGTGCGGCTCGATCCTGAATCACACCGCTCCGCACAAAAAAGGTTTCTTCGGCGCGTTTAACCGCTTCTACAGTAAGACCGAGCACGGCTATCAGAATAAGGTTCTGCGCGCCCTGCGCCGTTCCGGTGGCATGCTGGTGATCTACGCCCTGCTCTGCGGCGCGATGGGGTTCGCCATGCTAAAACTGCCGGGCAGCTTCCTGCCAACCGAAGACCAGGGTGAAATCATGGTGCAGTACACCCTGCCCGCCGGCGCAACCGCGGTGCGTACTGCCGAGGTAAGCCGCCAGGTACGCGAGTGGTTCCTCACCAAAGAGAAAGCCAATACCGACGTGATCTTCACCATTGAAGGCTTCAGCTTCAGCGGCAGTGGCCAGAACGCCGGGATGGCGTTCGTCTCCCTGAAAAACTGGTCAGAGCGCAAAGGCGATGAGAATACCGCTCAGGCCATTGCCCTGCGCGCCACGCAGGAGCTGAGCACCATTCGGGATGCCACAATTTTCGCCATGACGCCCCCGGCGGTGGATGGTTTAGGCCAGAGCAACGGCTTTACCTTTGAGCTGATGGCCAGCGGCGGCACCGACCGCGACGCGCTGCTGAAACTGCGTAACCAGCTGATTGGCGAAGCCAACCAGGACAACTCGCTGCACGCCGTGCGCGCCAACGATCTGCCGCAGATGCCGCAGCTTCAGGTGGATATCGATAACAACAAAGCCGTGTCGCTGGGGCTCTCCCTGAGCGATGTTACCGACACCCTCTCCAGCGCCTGGGGCGGCACCTACGTGAACGACTTCATTGACCGTGGCCGCGTGAAAAAGGTCTACATCCAGGGCGACAGCGACTATCGCGCGGTGCCATCGGATCTTAACAAATGGTATGTGCGCGGCAGCGACAGCACCATGACCCCGTTCTCCGCCTTCGCCACCACCCGCTGGGAGTATGGCCCGGAAAGCCTGGTGCGCTACAACGGCTCGGCGGCGTATGAGATTCAGGGCGAGAACGCCAGCGGCGCCAGCTCCGGTACGGCGATGAGCAAAATGGAGCAACTGGCGAATAACCTGCCGTCCGGCAGCACCTGGGCATGGAGCGGTTTGTCGTTGCAGGAAAAACTGGCGAGCGGTCAGGCGATGAGCCTCTATGCCCTCTCCATCCTCGTGGTGTTCCTGTGTCTGGCGGCGCTGTATGAGAGCTGGTCGGTGCCCATTTCGGTCATCCTCGTGATCCCGCTTGGGGTGCTGGGCGCAGCCATTGCCGCCTCCCTGCGTGGCCTGAGCAACGACGTCTACTTCCAGGTGGCGCTGCTGACCACCATCGGTCTGTCGTCGAAGAATGCCATTCTGATTGTCGAGTTTGCCGAAGCCAAAGTCGCCGAAGGCTACTCCCTGACGCGCGCCGCCCTGCGGGCCGCCCAGACGCGTCTGCGTCCGATCATCATGACCTCGCTGGCGTTTATCGCAGGCGTGACGCCGCTGGCGATTGCCACCGGCGCCGGGGCCAACAGCCGCGTGGCGATCGGTACCGGCATTATCGGCGGGACGCTGGCCGCGACGCTGCTGGCCATCTTCTTTGTTCCTTTATTCTTTGTACTGGTGAAACGTCTGTTCTCCGGTAAGCACGCAAACCGGAGGTCATAATGTTTCGTGTAACTGTTTTAGCGTTAGCCCTGCTGAGCGCAGGCTGTGTGTCATTAGATCCCACGTATCAGCGCCCGGACGCGCCCGTTCCGGCCACCCTGCCCGGCGCGCACGGCGAAGCCAACGCCGTGGTGAGCCAGTGGCAGCAGGTGATGAATGATGCGCGGTTGAAAAGCGTGGTGACGATGGCGCTCAACAGCAACCGCGACGTGCAGAAAGCGATAGCGGATATCGACGCCGCCCGTGCCCAGTATGGCGAAACGCGCTCGTCCCTGTTCCCGACGGTGGACGCGGAACTGAGCCACACCCGCAGCCGCACGCTGGCGAGCGGCGTCGCGACAAGTGACGAAGCCAACGGCGCGGTCTCCAGCTTCGAGCTGGATCTGTTTGGCCGCAACCAGAGCCTGTCGCGCGCCGCGCGTGAAACCTGGCTTGCCAGCGAATTCACCGCGCAGAACACGCGCCTGACGATGGTCAGCGAGCTGACCACGGCCTGGGTGACGCTGGCGGCGGATAACAGCAATCTGGCGCTGGCGAAGTCCACCCTGGAGAGCGCCGCAAACTCGCTCAAGATTGTGAAGCGCCAGCAGGAAGTGGGCGTGGCGGCGGCAACGGACGTCAGTGAAGCGATGGCGGTTTACCAGCAGGCGCGCGCCAGCGTGGCGAGCTACCAGACGCTGGTGATGCAGGACAAAAACGCTCTCAACCTGCTGGCGGGCGATACGGTGCCCGAGAACCTGCTGCCCGGCACGCTGGAGAGCCTGAGCGACAACGCCATCACGCTGATCCCGGCGGGCGTCAGCTCCAGCGCGCTGCTGCGTCGTCCGGACATTCAGGAGGCGGAACATAACCTGCTGAGCGCTAACGCCAACATCGGGGCGGCGCGCGCCAACTTCTTCCCGACCATCTCGCTCACCGCCAGCGCGGGCGTCGGCAGCGATTCGCTGTCGTCCCTGTTCAGCCACGGGATGAAGGTCTGGTCGTTTGCGCCGTCCATCACCCTGCCGCTGTTCAGCGGCGGCAACAATATGGCGCAGCTGCGCTATGCGGAAGCCGAGAAAAAAGGGTTAATTGCGACCTATGAGAAAACCATCCAGAGCGCGTTTAAGGACGTGGCCGACGCGCTGGCCCGGCGCGAAACGTTGAGTGAACAGCTTGATGCCCAGCGTGAATACGTGGCGGCGGAGCAAAAAACGCTGGATGTGGCGACGCGCAGTTACAAGGCTGGCGCGGGCGATTATCTGACGGTGCTCACCGCGCAGCGGTCGCTGTGGTCGGCGCAGGCATCACTGATTGCCTTGCAGCAAACCGACCTGGAAAACCGCATCACGCTGTGGCAGTCGCTGGGCGGCGGGATTCAGTAACATCACTGCCGGGCGGCGCAACGTTGCCCGGCCAACAGAGTAAATACCTATGGCAAAACTCTCTTTTTCTTTCGCGGCCATCCTTGGCCTGCTGACGGCGATCGGGCCGCTGTGTTCCGATTTTTATCTTCCGGCGCTGCCGGAGATCGCCTCCCAACTCAATACCTCCACAACGCTGACGCAGCTTTCTCTTACCTCGGCGCTGATTGGCCTGGGGCTGGGACAACTCTTTTTCGGCCCGCTAAGCGATCGCATCGGACGTAAAACGCCGCTGCTGTTCTCACTTTTGCTGTTTGTACTGGCTTCAGTGCTTTGTGCCAGCACGCAGAATATTTACGCCCTGATCGGCTGGCGATTTGTGCAGGGCGTTGCCGGGGCGGGCGGCTCCGTACTTGCCCGCTCCATCGCCCGTGATAACTATCATGGCACGATGCTAACGCAGTTTTTTGCCCTACTGATGACGGTCAACGGCATCGCGCCCGTGGTGTCTCCGGTACTCGGTGGCTATATCGCGTCGCATTTCGACTGGCGGATGCTGTTCTGGGTAATGGCAGGGGCGGGTCTGGCGCTGCTGATCGCCAGCCAGCTTTTTATCCGCGAGTCCCTCACAGAGAAACAGGGCGGGGGATCGCTGACGCAAACCGCCAGGACGGTACTTAATAATCGTCGCTTTATGCGCTACTGCCTGATCCAGGCCTTCATGCTGGCAGGGCTGTTCGCCTATATCGGGGCATCCTCCTTTGTGATGCAAAACGAGTATGGCCTGAGCGCCATGCAGTTCAGCCTGCTGTTCGGTGTGAACGGTATCGGCCTGATCGTCTCAGCGCTGATTTTCTCCCGTCTGGCACGCCGCCATCTGGCGGAAAGATTGATGCGAACAGGCCTCGTTCTGGCGGTGTCCTGCGCGGGGCTGACGTTGCTCTTTGCGTGGATGCAGCTTTCCGTTCCGGCACTGGTTGCACTCTTTTTCACCGTCGCCTTTAACAGCGGGATCAGCACCCTTGCGGGTTCAGAAGCGATGAGCGCAGTCGACACGAAGGAGTCCGGCACAGCGTCAGCCATTCTGGGCATGCTGATGTTTTTATTCGGCGGGATCGCAGCGCCTCTCGCGGGTATCGGCGGAGAAACGATGCTGAAAATGAGTCTCGCGGTGTTAGTAAGCTATGGCATTGCACTGGCGATCGGATCCCGCACGCAGAATGCGTAAATTCATACTTTTGGCTTGAATCGCGCTGATGAATGTAACGATATATTTCAGGGGAAGCATGTGACGTTCAAAGGAGGTTTCGATGAAATCTGCACACCTGGTTTGCCTGCTCGTTTGCCTGATTTTCGCTGCGTTTGTTCACGCGCAGGAGAAGAGCGCTCCGGAGAAAGAGGCGCAAATAAAACAGCAGGTCCTGAAAGATGTGAAGAAAACCTGTACCCCGCAGAAAAAGCAGAGCGATAAGGCCTGGCAGGCGATGATTTTGTCGTCTGAGGCCAATCAGCTGCTGATCAAAAACGCCATCACCGCCGTGAAGCGTGACAACCTGGACGCCTACTGGGATGCAGTAAGCCAGGTGGATTGTATGGAAGATTACTGAGGGCTGAGCGCCGGGTGGCGCTGCGCCTTACCCGGCCTACATCACACATTTAACGCTTCCGCACATCCGGAATAATCAAATCCCCGCGCAGAACGTAGGACCCGAGCATCTGCGTTTTCTCCGTCAGCCAGCTCACGATGCGCGCCGCCATGGCGTCCATGGAATACTCAATGGCCGGGATCACCGGAACACCCGGCAGATGCAGCGAACCGCCGAGGCTAAAGACCATGATGTCTTCCGGTACCGATTTATTAAACGCCTGTAACTGCGGGATCACCCGCTGGGCTTCCTGCTCGTCCGCCACCAGCAGCGCGTTGAAGTTCAGCGTGGACGCGTTGTTGAGTAATTCCTGAAGCGCAACGGACGATGAAGTCGCGTCTATAAACACGAGGTTGCGATTAAAGGGCAGGAAGTTTTTCTCCAGCGCGTGTTTGTAGCCCAGCAGCACCTGATCGGCAAAGCCGCTGCCTTGCGGGTGGATCAGCGCTATCTGGCGACGCCCCTGGCTGGTGAGATAGTTACAGGCCGTTTCAGCCGCGAACGCGTGATCGAACTGAATGCTATTGGCGTTATCGGCTTCCATACAGTCGACCAGAATCACGTTGTCCATGTCCACGTCCAGCGGGAAACGCGCGCCAATCACCAGAATGTCATCACATAAGCCGCAGGAGAGTTCTTCAAGGGCGTTCATCACTTCTGTTTTTGTGTGTGCGAAACGCAACAGCAGATGTTTTTGATGCTGGCTGAGGTGTTTTTCCAGCGCGTACAGGTAACCGGTGGTCTGGTTAATGTTTTCCTGCGCGCAAATCACCCCAATGCAGCCCGTCGACTGGCTGAGCAGCGACTGGGCGATCACGTTGGGACGATAGTTCAGCTCGTCCACCGCTTTCAGAACAGCCTGGCGGCTGGCTTCCTTCACGCCACGCGACCCGCTCAACACCCGTGATACCGTGGCTTTGGACACCCCGGCCAGACGCGATACATCGTTGATTGTAGACATCTCTCTCCCCTGTCAGACGCAACTGGCGTCTGTAATTTCCATCACCGCTACGGCTCACATTATAGCCAGAACGGAGTATATCCGTTTCCGTTTTCCATGGAAACCGATTTTCCGTTTCCACTCAACTTGATGCCAAAACAGCCAAATTATGTGACCCACATCCGGTTAATTAGCCTCATAAGTAAGGGATCTTGATGGTTGTCACACTTCTGTCTTTTATAAATGGAAACCGGTTTCCGTATCATGTCCAATCATCCTCGCAATAACTTTTTACATTTTGAGGATGGTTGTCGATGTTCAAGATTATGCTGTGCTGCTCTGCCGGGATGTCCACCAGCCTGCTGGTCAGCAAAATGATCGATGTTGCAAAAGAACGGGGCTTGCCCGTGAAGATAGATGCGTATGGCGTATCCGAATTTGATACGCAGTTTCCGCACTACCAGGTGGTGCTTCTCGGACCGCAAGTGAAATACATGTTAAAGACGCTCTCAGACAAGGCAGCGACGCAAGGCATTCCGGTGCAGCCCATCGACATGATGGATTACGGCATGCAGCGTGGCGATAAAGTACTGGACTATGCTCTGTCGCTCATCGAAGCGACACACTAAAAGGTGTTCACATGAGTTCGTTATATCAATCCATGGTCGCGGTGATTGAGCAGTCAATTACGCCGCTGGCCGCAAAGCTCGGTCAGCAAAAGTATGTGATTGCCATCCGCGACGGCTTTACCGCCGCGCTGCCGTTTATGATCATCGGCTCGTTTATGCTGGTGTTTATCTTCCCGCCGTTTTCGGCGGATACCACCAACAGCTTCGCCCGCGGCTGGCTGGATTTCTCCGAGACCTACCGCGAACAGCTGATGCTGCCGTTTAACCTCAGCATGGGCGTGATGACCTTCTTCATCTCGGTGGGGATTGGGGCAAGCCTGGGGCGTCAGTTTAACCTCGATCCGGTGATGTCCGGCCTGCTGGCCTTTATGGCCTTCCTGCTGGTCGCCGCGCCCTATGCCGATGGCAAAATCTCGACCCAGTATCTCTCCGGCCAGGGGATCTTCACTGCGCTTATCACCGCGATCTACTCCACCCGCGTCTATGCGTGGCTGAAGCAGAACAACGTCACCATCCGCCTGCCGAAGGAAGTGCCGACCGGCGTGGCGCGTTCGTTTGAGATCCTGATCCCGGTGATGGTGGTGATTGGTACCCTGCACCCGCTGAACCTGTTCATTGAAGCGCAGACCGGGATGATCATCCCGCAGGCGATTATGCACCTGCTGGAGCCGCTGGTGTCCGCGTCTGACTCGCTGCCCGCCATTCTGCTCTCCGTGCTGCTGTGCCAGATCTTCTGGTTCGCCGGTATCCACGGGTCGCTGATTGTCACCGGCATCATGAACCCGTTCTGGATGGCGAACCTCTCGGCAAACCAGGCGGCGCTGGCGGCGGGCGCGGCGCTGCCGCACGTTTATCTGCAAGGTTTCTGGGATCACTACCTGCTGATTGGCGGCGTAGGCTCCACCCTGCCGCTGGCGTTCCTGCTGCTGCGTAGCCGCGTTACGCACCTGCGCACCATCGGCAAAATGGGCGTGGTGCCAAGCTTCTTTAACATCAACGAACCGATTCTGTTCGGCGCGCCGATCATCATGAACCCGATGCTGTTTATCCCGTTCGTGTTCGTTCCGCTGGTCAACGCCTGCCTGGCGTACGGCGCAACCAAACTCGGCTGGCTGGCTCAGGTGGTTTCGTTAACCCCGTGGACCACCCCCGCGCCGATTGGCGCCTCGTGGGCGGCGAACTGGGCGCTGAGCCCGGTGGTGATGTGCCTGGTCTGCATGGTGATGTCCGCCCTGATGTACCTGCCGTTCCTGCGCGCCTATGAGCGTACGCTCATCAAAAATGAAGAGCAGAAAGCTCAGGCAACCGTCGGCACCGCTGAAACAGTCAGCAATTAAGTCAAAGAGGAAAGGTCATGAAATACGCATTTCCCGATAACTTCTGGTGGGGCAGCGCAAGCTCCGCTCTCCAGACGGAAGGGACACGAGAGGGTGAAACCACGTGGGACTACTGGTTTGACCGCGAGCCGAACCGTTTTCACAACGGCGTGGGGCCGCAGCACACCTCCACGTTTTATCAGCACTGGAAAACGGACATTCAGCTGTTGAAGCAGCTGAACCACAACAGCTTTCGCACCTCGATTAGCTGGGCGCGCCTGATCCCCGACGGTATCGGTGAAGTGAACCCGGACGCGGTCGATTTTTACAATCAGGTCATTGATGAGCTGAATGAACAGGGCATCACGCCGTTTATCACCCTGTTCCATTTCGACATGCCGATGGCGATGCAGGAGATTGGCGGCTGGGAAAACCGTGACGTGGTGGACGCGTACGCCCGCTATGCGCAGATATGCTTCGAGCTGTTCGGCGACCGCGTGCTGCACTGGTTTACCTTCAACGAGCCGATCGTGCCGGTGGAAGGCGGTTATCTGTACGACTTCCACTACCCGAACGTGGTGGATTTTTGTCGGGCGGCCACCGTGGCGTATCACACCGTGCTGGCCCACGCGAAGGCCGTTCAGGCCTACCGCGCCGGACACTACGCGGGTGAGATCGGCATCGTGCTCAACCTGACGCCGTCGTATCCGCGCTCCCGGAACCCGGCGGACGTGAAGGCGGCGCACATTGCGGACTTGATGTTTAACCGCAGCTTCCTCGACCCGGTGCTGCGCGGGGAGTATCCGGCGGACCTGGTGGCATTGCTGAAATCTTACGATCAGCTGCCCGCCTGCAAGCCGGAAGACGGCTTCCTGATTGCGGAAGGGAAAATCGACCTGCTCGGCATTAACTACTATCAGCCGCGTCGCGTGAAGTGTCGCGACAGCGCGGTGAACCCGCAGGCGCCGTTTATGCCGGAGTGGTTCTTTGATAATTACGAGATGCCGGGCCGCAAGATGAACCCGTACCGCGGCTGGGAAATCTACGCGCCGGGTATTTACGATATTCTGGTTAACCTGCGCGATAATTACGACAACCCTCGCTGCTTTATTTCGGAAAACGGCATGGGTGTCGAAAATGAGCAGCGCTTTATTGAAAACGGCCAGATTAACGATCAATACCGCATTGAGTTTATTTCTGAGCATTTAACGTGGCTGCACAAAGGTATTAGCGAAGGCTGCAATTGCCTTGGCTACCATATGTGGACGTTTATTGATAACTGGTCGTGGTGTAATGCGTATAAAAACCGCTACGGTTTTATTCAGCTCGATATTGAGACGCAGCAGCGCACCATCAAAAAAAGCGGAGAGTGGTTTGCCGCCACCGCCTTAAATAATAGTTTTGATAAAGAGTAATGATGATGATCGCACTAGAAGAAGCCGTAATGGAAATTATCGTCAACGCCGGTCAGTCCCGCAGTCTGTGCTTTGAAGCCCTGCACGCGGCGCGCCAGGGCAACCTTGACGAGGCCAAAAGCCTGCTGCGCGAAGCTGACGGCTACGCGCGCCAGGCGCACAAGATGCAGACCAAACTGATCGAGCAGGATGCGGGCGAAGCCCGCCAGCCGATGACCTTAATTATGGTGCACGCCCAGGATCATTTAATGAATTCCTTATTAGCGCGCGAGTTATCCGAAGAAATTATTCATTTATATCAGAGATAGTCTATGGCGAAATAATTACTGTAATACCTCTGTACCCTAAATAGAGATCCACTTGTTCTGATGATAGCGACATACTCTGTCAGATCGGAGCGGGATGGTTATTGTCTGAATAAAATTAAACTATATTGAGATAACCATGAATACGATTAAAAAACTTCCATTAACCATGGCGGTTATCGCCGCGCTTTGCCCAATTTCCGTCCTCGCTCAGGAATTCACTCAGGAGCAAATCGACGCCATTGTGGCGAAAGCGGTGGATAAAGCCCTGGCCGAGCGTCAGGCCAAAATGGATGCGGCGGTCGCGAAAAAAGCGGACGTGGTGACCGAGCCGCAGAGCGCGGCGCAGTCTCCGGACATGGCGATCCCGTTCGGCGTGAAATTTACCGGCTACGCCCGCTACGGCGCGCACTTCCAGGCCGCCGATCAGAAATACGTGGCGGTGGACGGCTCCTACAACGGCGCGTCCGCCATTGGTCGTCTGGGTAACGAAGGCAACGGCGGCGAGTTCCAGCTCTCCAAGGCCTTCAAGGGCGAAAACGGCGCCATCTGGGACATCAACGTGATGATCGACCACTGGGGCGACGAAGTTAACCTCAAAAAAGCCTACGCCGGGGTGACCAACATTATGGCCTCCAACCCGAACGCCTACTTCTGGGCGGGTCGCGACTTCCACCAGCGTCCGCAGCAGGGCATCAACGATTACTTCTGGATGAACCACGACGGTCAGGGCGCCGGGGTGAAGAACTTCGACATCGGCGGCGTGCAGTTTGACGTGGCCGCCGTGGCAGCGGTGGAATCCTGTAGTCCGGAAGTGATGGAAGACGAAGCGAACCCGTCGCGCATCACCTGTACCGGCTGCTCCGGCACGGGCGACAAGGGCAACTACGCCGCCACCTCCAAAATCCACGGCATGAAGCTCGGTCCGCTGGATCTGGAGCTATACGCCAACTACGGCTTTGACTCGAAAGCGGTGGAGAGCGACGAGCGTCTGAACGCCTGGCAGGGCGGCGTGGTGCTGAGTCATACCAACGACAGCGGCGTGAACAAGGTAATTGCCCGCTACTCCGATAACTCGGACAACAGCGTGTTCAACAAAACCGAGGATCTGACCACGGTCTACGCCAGCTTCGAAGGGCTGTACAAATTCACCCAGGCGACGCAGGTGGAGTACCTCCTCGCCTTCCATGACTACGACAACAGCCGCGATAAGACCGACAACCGCAAGAACTACAACGCCATCGTGCGCCCGATGCACTGGTGGAACGACGTTCACTCCACCTGGCTAGAAGCGGGCTGGCAGCACGTGGATTACGACAACGGCGGCGACAACAAGGGCTGGAAGCTGACTCTGTCGCAGAACATGTCCATCGCCATGGGGCCGGAGTTCCGCCCGATGCTGCGCTTCTACGTGACCGGCGGCAAGGTGGATAACGAACGCACCGCGCGCGTGAACAACACCAAAGATGAAACGCTGGACGACTTCAACGTCGGCGCGATGTGGGAGGCGTGGTTCTAAGGTAAAAGCAAAACGGCAACGCGAGTTGCCGTTTTTAGTGTTCGCTCCCTCTCCCCGTGGGAGAGGGCCGGGGTGAGGGCACCAGACCTCACCCTACAAGGTTTTGTAGGCCGGGTAAGCGTAGCGCCACCCGGCAAGATCCCATGTTATGCTACAAAAAAACCAACATAACAGGGGAGAACATGGGTTCCACACGCAAAGGGATGCTCAACGTCCTGATCGCCGCCGTTTTATGGGGCAGTTCCGGGGTTTGCGCGCAGTACATCATGGAGAAAAGCCACATTTCTTCGCCTTACCTGACCATGGTTCGTCTGCTGTTTACCGGCGTGATCCTGCTGACGCTCTCCTTCGTTCACGGCGACAAGATTTTCTCGGTCATCAAAAACCGCAAAGACGCCCTCAGCCTGCTGTTTTTCTCGCAGGCTGGCGCGCTCACCGTGCAGCTCACCTTCCTGCTGACGATTGAAAAATCCAACGCCGCGACGGCCACCGTGCTCCAGTTTCTGTCGCCGACCATTATCGTGGCGTGGTTTGCGCTGGCGCGGAAAACGCGTCCCGGCATATTTGTCTTATCCGCGATTTTCACGTCGCTTGTGGGTACCTTCCTGCTGGTAACCCACGGCGACCCGACGTCGCTCTCCATCTCGCCTGCCGCGCTGTTCTTCGGCATCGCCTCGGCGTTTGCCGCGGCGTTTTACACCACCTATCCATCGACGCTGATTGCCCGCTACGGCACGCTGCCGATTGTCGGCTGGAGTATGTTGATTGCGGGACTAATGCTGACGCCGTTCTACGCCGGACGCGGCACCACCTTCGTGATCGACGGCGGCCTGCTGCTGGCGTTTTTCTACCTGGTGGTGATAGGCACCGCGCTGACGTTCAGCCTGTATCTGAAAGGCGCACAGATGATCGGCGGGCCGAAAGCGAGCATTCTGAGCTGCGCCGAGCCGCTGAGCAGCGCGCTGCTGTCGGTGGTGTTGCTGGGGGTGGCATTCACCCTGCCGGACTGGCTGGGGACGCTGCTGATTGTGTCGTCGGTGGTGTTGATTTCGATGGATTCGCGTAGAAGGGTTAAGGCATCGGCGTAGCCTGATGCCCTCACCCCAACCCTCTCCCACGGGAGAGGGAGAAAAGCACTACTTCGCCTTAACCTTCCCCGCCACCAGCAGCGCGGTCAGCAGCATCAGCGTGCCGGAAATTACCAGCGGCGAGGTCAGCCCCAGATGGTCGAGCGCTACGCCGCCCACCGCCGCGCCGCAGGTATTCGCCAGCTGGATCACCGCCACCTGAATCGACCCGGCTTTTTCCGCCTGATCGGCAAGCGAGCGGGTGATCCACGTCGACCAGCCCACCGGCACCAGCGCAAAGGCAAAGCCCCAGATAATCGCGATCGCCGAAGCCACCCACTTATCGCTGCCCCACAACACCAGCACCGCGGCGCTGATCGCCAGCACCAGCGGGGCACCCGCCAGCGCGACCTTCAGGGAGCGCTTCAGGAACTGGGACGACAGCGAGGTGCCGACAAAACTGGCGATCCCGAAGCTCAGCAGCACCAGCGTCAGGCCGTCCACGTCAAAGCCCGCCATGGTCATATACACCGGACGGATATAGGTGAAGAAGGCAAACTGCCCGGCGAAGGCCATGAAGATGGCGGTCATCCCCGCCAGCACGCCCGGGCGCTTCAGCAGCGCGAACATGTTCTGTTTGTGGTGCGCCGCTTCCCCCGGAAGGGACGGCAGCGCCTTCCACACCCAGATTATGCACAGCACGCCCATCACCGCCGCCGCGTTGAACACGTTACGCCAGCCGATAATCCCGCCGAGGAAACTGCCCAGCGGCGCGGCAATCACCAGCGCGATGGAGACCGCGCCGAAGATGACGGACAAGGCTTTTGGCACCGTACGCGCGGGCACCAGGCGCATGGTCAGCGAGGCGGACATCGCCCAGAAGCCGCCTAATCCCAGCCCCAGGCAGGCACGGCCGAGCAGCAGCAGGGTGAAGCTTTCCGCGAAGGAGACAAGCAGGCAGGAGAGCGTCAGCAGCACGCTGAACAGAATAACCACCTTGCGACGGTCAATGGTGCCGATCGCCTGGGTGATAAACAGGCTGGCGAACATCGCCACAAAAGCGGTGACGGTCACCGACTGCCCCGCCACGCCCTCGGAAATGCCCAGATCCTGAGCCATCGGCGTCAGCAGGCTCACCGGCAGGAACTCGACGGTGATCAGGCAGGCGACGCAAAATGCCACGGAGAAAACCGCCGACCAGTTGGGGCGTGAAACCTCTTTGGCCTGCGGTGTGGTCGTGGGCTGGGTATGTTCTGTCATGGCGTCACCTGAAGATAAAAACGTGCGGAAAAGTCGCGCAGTTTATCATCAAAAGTGTGACGAATTTAACGTTTCGACAACTTTTGTCGTTTTTAATGCCGGGCGGCGCTGCGCTTGCACCGGCCTACGGGCTTGTAGGCCCGGTAAACAAAGCGCCACCGGGCAAAATTACCCGCGAGCCTTAAGAGCGGCATTCGCTAATCCCACGATCCACTCCTGATGCCCGTTAATCATTGGGTTCGGCACGGTGCGCGCTAATTCCTGCGCCGGCACGCCTTTCTGCGACTCCTGAGTCAGAATGCGCACGCGGTTTCCCGGCAGGTCTTCAAACAGCCAGGCGTGGATCACGTCCAGACGCGAATTCGCATCCCCTTCTACCCAGCCGTGCCACGCGATACGCGCGGCTTCGCCCTCCACGGGCGGAACATACTCCGTCACCTGCGCTTCAACCGGGAAGCCG
Organism: Enterobacter cloacae complex sp. 6730903; assembly: GCF_048283985.1. Classification (NCBI taxonomy): domain Bacteria; kingdom Pseudomonadati; phylum Pseudomonadota; class Gammaproteobacteria; order Enterobacterales; family Enterobacteriaceae; genus Enterobacter; species Enterobacter cloacae complex sp. 6730903. The sequence goes on from NZ_JBLVXX010000011.1 coordinate 39,843, forward strand.
AAGGTGGTGAAGCGAAAGCGGGCGTTGGCGCTCAGCGCCGGGCCGCTGCCGTCGTGAAAACGGATATCCTCGGCGTTGCTGTAGTAGTTCGGCCACAGGGTGGTGTCGTTAAGCTGCGCCCAAATCTCTTTTGCGCTCAGCCCGGCGACGATGATTTCGTTGGATGCAAAGTTATCGGTGGTGCCGGGCAGGTAGTCGTTCGGCCAGATAATGGCGGATTGTTTCATGGTTCACCTCATCGGTTAGTTGATAAGGTGATGGTGCGCCTGCGGGTGATATAAATCTAATGACGATGCTTTATACTCTTCATCACGTTTCGTGATATCAGTGCAGGTAAAACACGCCCTCTTCCGGCAGGAAAAGCTGGTTGTAGCGCAGCTGGAAGGCGTTAAGCTCCTGCGGGTCAGGCTCTATCTCGCGCATAAAGCCGAGCGCGAGGCGGATTTGCGCATCGGTGATCGGCGCGGCCAGACGGGCTTTACGCAGCATGCGGTGCCAGGTATGCAGATTCTCTTCGCTGGCGTCGACGATGCAGACCTGCCAGATCAGCAGCACCTGAGCGGCATTTAGCAGATGCGCCTCGTCGGGGCGTTCAAGATAGCGGATAAACTCATTGCCCGGCGTTTTACCGAACTGGTCAATCATCGACTCGACCGGCATCGGGGTGATCCCCAGCCGCTCGCTTAAACGTTTGATGGCGCGGCGGGAGTCTGAGGTCAGGACACGAAATCCAACCACAAACACCACGGCAAGCGTTGCCAGCATTATCCAGACCATGCGTTCTCCTTAGACTAGCCGCCCATCATAGCGGGAAACGCAGTGCGTCAACAGCGGGCAGCGCCATAATAGTAAACGGAAAAGAGGTGGAAAAACGTCATGAAAGCGGATCTGCGCACGCTGGATCTTAACCTGCTGAAAACGCTGGATGCCCTGCTGGACGAACGCAGCGTCACCCGCGCGGCGGCGCGTCTTGCCCTGACCCAGCCAGCGGTAAGCGGCATGCTTAACCGCCTGCGGGATTACTTTGAAGACCCGCTGTTTATCCGCGCGCCGCACGGCATCGTGCCTACCACCCGGGCGGAAGCGATGGCGGCTCCCGTCAAACGCATTCTGGCAGATATCGACGAGCTGCTTCAGCCGATCGCCTTTGATCCGCTCACCGCAACGTTCACCTTCACGCTTGCCGCGACCGACTACGCCCTGCGCGCGGTCGTCGTGCCGTTTATCGCTGCGCTTAAGGTGCAGGCGCCGGGGATTCGCGTGCGCGTGGTACCTGTGGAATCCGACCGTCTGGTCAGCCAGCTCGAACAAGGCTCTGTCGACGTGGCGCTGATCACCCCGCACACCACGCCAGATGAGCTTCACAGCCGGGCGCTTTATGATGAACGGTACGTTTGCATGATGCGTGCCGACCATCCGGATGCCGGACAGCCCATGACGTTAGACCGGTTTTGCGCCCTGGAGCATGTGCTGGTCTCTTACGAGGGCGACGGTTTTCGCGGCGTAACGGATGGCGCGCTGGAGAAAACTGGCCGAACGCGGCATGTTGGCTTATCGGTGAGTAACTTTTTAGTCCTGCCGGACGTGCTGGCCCTCAGCGATATGATTGCCGTTGTGCCATCACGCATAGCGGAAAAGCAGACGGGGATGTTCGTCTGCGAGACGCCGGTTCCCGTACCCGGCTTTACCAAAAGCATGGCCTGGCACGGCAGAACGCACCGCAACCCCGCGCAGGCGTGGCTGCGCGGGCTGTTGCTGGAGACCAGTCAGCGAGCCTGAAGCCCTTTCAGCAGCGCCTCGTGGAAGCGGGCGGGATCCTGCATCTGCGGCGCGTGGCCCATGTCGTTAAATTCAACCAGCGTCGCGTGCGGGATACGCTTCGCCGTCTCTTTGCCCAGCACCGCGTAGTTACCGAGCGTCTTGCGGATCTCCGGTGGGGCGAGATCTTTCCCGATGGCGGTGTTGTCCTTCGTGCCGATCATCAATAATACCGGCATCTTCAGCTCGCTAAATTCATAGACGACCGGCTGGGTATAAATCATGTCGTAGAGCAGCGCCGAGTTCCACGCCACGCGCGCTTTGCCTGGCCCGTTGTTCAGCCCGGCGAGCATGGTCACCCAGCGCTCGTATTCCGGCTTCCACTCCCCGGCGTAGTAGGTGTTTTTCTCGTACTGACGAATACCGTCGGCGCTGACCTTCAGCTCGCGCTGGTACCACTGGTCGACCGTAATATGCGGCACGCCGCGCGCTTTCCAGTCTTCAAGCCCTATTGGGTTCACCATCACCAGCTGCTCCACCTGCTGCGGCCACATCAGCGCGTAGCGGGTCGCCAGCATGCCGCCGGTCGAATGGCCGATAACCGTGACGCGATCGACGCCCAGCGTTTTCAGCAGCGCGTGGGTGTTATCAGCCAGCTGCTGGAAGGTGTACTGATAATGCTCCGGCTTGGTGGATTTGCAGAAGCCGATCTGGTCAGGTGCAATCACGCGATACCCGCTGGCTGAAAGCGCGCGGATCGTGCCGTCCCAGGTGCCAGCGCAGAAGTTTTTGCCGTGCATCAGCACCACGGTGCGGCCGTTGGGTTTTTCCGGCTTCACGTCCAGGTAAGCCATATCCAGAGGCTGGTTCTGCGAGGTAAAGGTAAAGTGTTTTACCGGCCAGCCGTAGTCAAAACCTTCCAGCTTCTCGCCGTAGGTGGGGGCATCCGCGGCCATTGCGGGGGAGGCCAGTGCCATCAACAGCGCCAGGCAGGACAATCGTCGGGTCAACATGCAAGCTCTCCGTTAGCAAAAGGGGCTAAGGCTGCACGAAAGGCGGCAGCAAAAAAACTGTAGAGCATGGAGAGGGGCGGGTGTGTAAAGCGGGGTAAAGGTGTGGCGTACAAATAAAAAAGCCCGGCATCACACACCGGGCAAAGAAGTTACCTGCACACTCAGGCTACTTTTAATTTCTGCGCACGATTCTCGCGGCGGATCTTACGCTCTTCCAGCACCGCAACCATCGCCATCAGGACGATACAGCCAATCGCTGCCGCATCCAGCGCGGCGAAGGTACCCGCCCAGCCGGTGAGGCCGAAAATTGGCGTGCCGTCGGCGATCATGCCCAGACCGAGCTTGGCGAAGCTGTCGCCGATCAGGTAGGCGAAGGTGCCTTTAATCCCATCGGCGGCGCCGATCGCTTTTTTCGGCACAAAGCCAACTGCCGCCACGCCGATCAGCAGCTGCGGACCGAACACCAGGAAGCCGAGCGCAAACAGCGACGCCAGGTAAACGTACTGGTTGCTGGCGTGCTGGTAAACGCCGAGCGTGGCGATAATCAGCGCCAGCGCGACGCAGGCCACCAGCGCGCGACGTCCGTTGGCGAGATCCGAGAGCCAGCCCCACAGCAGCGTGCCGATCAGCGCGCCCACTTCAAACAGGGTGAAGCCCTGAATCGCCACCTCTTTCGAAAGCTTCAGCTCCTGGAAGGCATACACGGTGGACCACTGGTCGATACCGATACGCACCACGTACAGGAAGATGTTCGAGAAGCAGAGCAGCCAGATCACTTTGTTTTTCAGCACGTACTCAACAAAGATCTGCCATTTGGACATTTCGTTTTCTTCGGTCTCTTTGTCCTCTTCGCTGATCTCCTCGCCGAATAGCTCTTCGGCTTTACCGAGGCCGTAGGATTCCGGGGAGTCGCTGCCGTAGCGCAGGCCAATAAAGCCAACAATCAGGGCGATAATCGACGGGAAGATAAACATGCCGATCACGTGACCGTCGAACAGGTAGTTCGCACCGAACAGCGCCACGCCAGCCGCGCCCGCTCCGCCGAGGTTGTGGGAGATGTTCCACATGCCGAGGTACGAACCCCGCTTGCGGCGCGGCGTCCATTTGGTGATGGTGGAGTAGCTGCATGACCCGCCGGTACTCTGGAAGAAACCGCTCAGGGCGTAGAAGGCGATCATCAGGAACAGGCTGACGGAGCCCGCGCCCATGCTGGCGCTGAAGCCGAGCATACAGATGGCGGAGAGGATCAGCATAAACGGCAGGAACTGCTTGGTATTTTTGCCGTCCGCGTAGTAGGAAACGACTGTTTTCCCCACGCCGTAGGTGATGGAGAAGCCCAGGCCAATCATCCCCAGCTGCGTCATGCTCAGCCCGTAGGTGGAGATCATGTCGTTCTGCGCGATGTTAAAGTTTTTGCGGATCAGGTACATGGTCAGGTAGCCAATGAAGACCACCAGATAGGACTGCATGAACGGTTTGAACCACATCTTGCGCCGCACGTCGAGCGGCAGATCCAGGGTCGGCTTGCGCACCTGATTTAAGAAGGCCAGCATGACTGAGTTACTCCTGAGCTGATTTTTGCAGCATTGTAAAAACCAGCCAGGAGATATGCCTGAGACAGCGTCCAGGTGAAACCGGGAAAATTTCTTAGTTTTGCGCGTCTCGGCAGCAAAAGGTGAGGCGCGTCACGCTTCGCGCGGTGCCTGCGCGTGCAAAAACGGCAGCAGCAGCAGGGCGGAGATGCCCGCCGCGATGGCGATCACCGCGAAGAACCCGCTCCAGTGCCAGATGTCGATCACCCGCGCCAGCGGCCAGCCGGAGAGCGATGCGCCGAGGTAGGCAAACAGCCCGACAAAGCCCGTCGCCGCGCCTGCCGACTCTTTGTGGGAGCACTCCGCCGCCGCCATGCCGATCAGCATCTGCGGGCCAAAGACGAAAAAACCGATGGTGAAGAAGCACGCCGCCTGCATCACGTAGCTGGCGAACGGCATCAGCCACAGCGAGCCGACAGAGAGCAAAATCCCGGCAGCAAAAATCAGGTTCATCGGGCCACGGTTGCCGTTGAACAGCTTGTCCGAGCCCCAGCCCGCCACCAGCGCGCCGATAAACCCGCCCAGTTCAAACATGGTCACCGCCGAGTTGGCGGTCACCAGATCCACGCCGAGCGTCTCGGACATGTACAGGTTGCCCCAGTCGTTGATGGCCGCGCGCACCACGTAGACCAGCACGTAGCAGAGCGACAGCAGCCAGATGTAGGGGTTTTTTAGCACGTATTTGGTGAGGATCTCCTGGCGGGACAGCCCGGCCCCTTCCTGCTGCTGGGCGATCTCCATCTCGTCGTGCCGCCAGTCACCTACCGGTGGAAGGCCGACGGTTTGCGGCCTGTCGCGCAGGCGCCAGCAGAGGAACAGCCCGGCGACAATCGCGAGGCCACCGGCAATCATCATCCCCGCGCGCCAGCCGTAGTGCAGCGCCGCCGCGCCTACCACCATCGGGATCAGCGCCCCGCCGACGTTATGCGCGGTGTTCCAGATTGCCCACCAGCCACCGCGCTCGTTGCGCGAATACCAGGCGGTGAGCAGGCGGGCGCAGACCGGCGCGCCCCAGCCCTGGAAAAAGGCGTTCAGCGCCCACAGCAGGGCGAAGGCCCATAGCGACGTCGAGAAGCCAAACAGGATGTTCACCACCCCGGTGGCGATCAGCCCAACGCCCATAAAATAGCGCGCGTTGGAACGGTCGCTGACGATGCCGGAGAAGAACTTCGACAGGCCGTAGGTGATGTAAAACAGCGTCGCCAGCAGGCCGATATCGGTGCGCGCCATCACGCCGCTGGCGAGAATTTCCGGCGCGGCGGCGTTGAAGCTTTTGCGGGTGAAGTAGAACAGGGCGTAGCCGAGCCAGATGGTGATCAGGATATGGCGACGCCAGTAGCGGTAGCGGGCGTCGATTTCCGCTTTGTTGCTTAGCGGGGCGGCGCTGGCGGGGGTTTTAAACATGGTGCGTCCTTAACGGCAAACTGACGCTGACGCGCGTCCCGTGGGTGCAGGAGATCGTCAGCGTGCCGCCCAGCGCCTTCACGCGCTCGCGCATGCCCGCCAGGCCAAACCCCTGCTGGCCGGAGCCCGGCGGCAGGCCGCAGCCGTCGTCTTCAATCACCAGCATCAGGCGCTCGTCCTGCTGCCAGCCCTGGATCGTCACCGCGCTGGCGCTGGCGTGTTTGACGATGTTGTTCAGTCCTTCCTGGCAGACGCGGAAAAGGGTCACGCGCTGGCCTTCGCTCAGCGCAGGTTCGTTAATGCGCCAGTCGAGATGGCTGACAATCCCACGGCTCTCCAGCTCCATCTCGCGCATCAGAGAGCGTATCGCCTGCTCGAGCGAGAGATCGTCAAGCTGGCGCGGACGCAGCCGCCCTAACAGGCGACGAACGGAATCATAGACGCCCAGCGAAAGCTGTTCGATATGCGCCCCGCCCTGCTTCACGCCCGCGTTTTCTGCCGCCAGGCGCTGAACAATGCCCGCCTGGGTGCGGATGGCGGTGATCGTCTGGCCGATATCATCGTGCAATTCGCGAGCAACCTCCTGGCGCACGCTCTCTTCCGTCTCCAGCAGACGCTCCGCCAGACGGCGGTTGCGCGCCAGCTCGGCTTGCAGAGACTGGTTCAGCTCGCGCAGGCGCTGTATGCCCGCGCCGAGTAGCAGCCCGGTCAGGCTCTGGGCCAGCAGCGAGAGCAGCAGATCTACCGGGTGATCGTGCCAGGTCTGGCTGGCAATCAGCGCGATGGCGTTCATCAGCGTGGCGATCAATGCGCCCTGCCAGCCGTAATGCCAGGCAAGGGCGATGATCGGCAGCGCCAGACAAAACGGCGTGAAGCGTGATAATTCAGCGGGCAGACCAAGCTGCAACCACAGGCTCACCACAAACAACAGCAGATACCAGATCAGGTGCCGGGCGCGCCAGTTCACCGGCTGGGAGACCAGCGCTGGGCCGAGCGGCTGCCAGACGGTGCTGGTGAGGTAATGCCAGATCACAAGGCAGGTCGGGGCCAGCGTCAGGCCGCCGGTGAGGGTCAGCAGCAGAGCGTTGAGCACCTCCTTTTCACCCAGCCACGGCAGGGACTGCAACAGCGCGGCGGCAATCAGCGCCGCCCCCTGACGCAGCAGCGTGCGCCAGTCGCGCTGGTGACGGTAGCGGGAAATCAGGGCGACCGGGATAAGCGTGAGCAGGCTTCCGGTCATCAATAACGGCAGATGCGCCAGCGCCACTTCCTTCGCCAGCCAGATCAGCATCAGCCACTCTGCGCCCAGCAGCACCGGCCAGTAGCCGCGCGGGCATTGCAGCATCAGCCCCAGCCGCAGGCCAAAGGGGAACAGCAGCACCGCCAGCTCCGGGCGCTCGACAAGATGCAGGCTGATACTCCACAGGCAGAACCACGCGGCGGAGAAGATGAAAAAGCTGGCAACAACGGCGATCAGCCGCGAAAACAGGGAGTTCATTGCCAGCTGTCAAACATACGGCGCGCCAGCTCGACATCGTTACTGACGTTGAGTTTTTCCATCAGGTTGGCGCGATGAACGTGAACGGTCTTTGGCGACAGCCCCAGCTCTACGGCAATCTCTTTCACCGACATGCCTTGGGCAAGTTTCTCTGCCACCTGGCGCTCGCGTCTGGTGAGCGGATCCTGCCGTCCCGCCGCCAGCTTGATGGCAATGTCCGGCGTCAGGTAGCAGCCGCCGGTGGAGACGGTGCGCACGGCGGCAATCAGCTCGTCCGGGCTACAGCGTTTAGAGAGAAACCCGCGCGCCCCCGCGTTGAGCGCCTGCTCGACCAGCGCCGGGCTGTCGTGGACCGAGAGCATAATGGTCGCCATTCCTTTTGGCAGCTGGCTTAACAGCTCAAGCCCGGAGAGGTCCGGCATGGAGATATCGCAGATACAGACCTGCACCCCGCGTCCCGGCAGGCCCGCCAGCGCCTCGCGTCCTGAGCCAAACTCGGCCACGACCTGAAAATCCGGTTCGAGGTTGAGAAGCTGGGCAAAGCCAGAGCGAACGATAAGGTGGTCGTCGATAAGGGCGATGGTGGTCATGCGTGTTCCTGCGGTCTGAAATGCCGGATGGCGCTACGCTTATCCGGCCTACTAGAGCGAAAGACGCCTACCTTAAGCCATCTATTCGAAAAACACCGCAATTTTGTTAAACATGGTGGGATCGGACTGGTTGCGTGCCACTTTGGTGACGTCCTCCAGCTTGTCGATCTGCGCCATCATCTGCTCCAGACGCTGGTCGTCGTTCACCAGTAGCCAGATGCGGCTGTGCTCGCTGCCCTGAATCGGCAGGCACAGAATGCCTTCCACGTTAAACGCCCGGCGAGCGAATAGCCCGCAGACGTGGGTCATGACGCCTGGGTGGTTGCGGACGGTGAGTTCCAGAATGACGTTATCACATTGTTTCTGCATGGCTTATTCCCCCACCATCTCAGTATTGGCCGCACCCGGCGGCACCATCGGATAAACTTTTTGTTGCGCGTCGATACGCACGTGGATCAGCGCCGGGCCAGGGCGAGAAATCGCATCCTGCAACGCCGCGTGGGCATCTTCTTCGGCGTTCAGATCGCAGGTGTGCAGGCCAAAACCAGCGGCAATCTGCATGAAGTTGATCATCCCCGGATAGGTCGCCGCAAACACGCCCTGCTTATAGAACAGGCTCTGCTGCTGGTGTACCAGACCCAGCGCCTCGTTGTTCATCAGAATGATTTTAACGTCTAACTGGTTTTCGGCAGCCGTCGCCATCTCCTGAATATTCATCATCAGGCTGCCGTCACCGGAGAAGCAGATCACCTTGCGGTCCGGGTTGGCGAGCGCCGCGCCAACCGCTGCTGGCAGGCCGAAGCCCATGGTGCCAAGGCCGCCGGAGGTCAGCCACTGGCGCGGGCGGTTCAGCGGATACGCCTGGGCGGTCCACATCTGATGCTGGCCGACGTCGGTGGTGATAATCGCGCTGTCATCCACGCAGGCGGCAACGGCGTTGATAAGACCATAGTGGCTCAGCGGGTCGCCCTCGGTTGGGATAGCGCCCGGGAACTCACGTTGCAGATCGGCCACCAGCTGGCGCCAGTCGGCGCGGTCGGTTGCCTCCGTCTGCGGGATCAGCTGCGCCAGCACCTCGGCCACGTCGCCCTGGATCGCCACGTGCGGCTGCTTGATTTTACCCAGCTCGGCGCGGTCGATATCAACGTGAATGATCTTCGCATTTGGGCAGAACTGCTCGGTTTTGCCGATCGCCCGGTCATCAAAACGTGCGCCCATAACGATCAGCAAATCCGCCTCTTGCAGGATGTAGTTGGTGCTGCGTGCACCGTGCATACCCAACATGCCGAGAGAGAGCGGGTGCGCTTTTGGCAGCATACCCAGCGCCATCAGGGTCATGGTGGTGGGCAAATTAGCTTTTTCAGCGAACTGGCGGATTTCATCCGCGGCGTTGATCGCCCCGCCGCCCAGATAGAGCACCGGGCGTTTGGCGGCGTTGATCATTGCCGCCGCATCGCGCACGCTCTCAGCGCTGAATTCCGGCGCGGGGGCACGCTCACCCGGCTCCGGCAGCACGTCGATCTCAATTTCTGCGGTCTGGACATCCTTAGGAATGTCTATCCACACCGGACCCGGGCGGCCAGACTGGGCAATGCGGAACGCATCGCTGATCACCTGAGGCAGCTCGCTGATATCGCGAACTAAATAGTTATGTTTGGTGATGGGGATAGAGATGCCGTAGGTGTCCACTTCCTGGAACGCATCGGTGCCGATCATCGAGGACGGCACCTGGCCGGTAATGCAGATCAGCGGAATGGAGTCGAGGCGCGCGTCGGCGATGGCGGTCACCAGGTTGGTTGCGCCCGGCCCACTACAGGCCATACAGACCGCCGGTTTACCCTGGGTACGCGCCATGCCCTGGGCGATAAAGCCTGCGCCCTGCTCGTGGCGCGCCAGCACGTGACGGATCTGTGTGCTTTGGCTTAACGCATCATACAGCGGAAGCACGGTCCCACCCGGGATGCCCGCAACGGTGGTGATGCCCTGTCGTTCCAGTAAATGAACAATCAGCTGCGCGCCTGTAAAACGCGTCTTAGTGGATGTTGTGCCCGAACTTGCCATGCTCCAGTCCTTTTCTTCTGAGCCAGCCTTCCGGGGAGGGTCCTAAACGAAAAACCCCGCCCGGTTTGCGCCGGCGGGGTTTTGGATTCGTGTGTTGATCCAGTCCCTACGGCGCATTGCCGACGACCACCACCACACGCACGACGACCACTGCGGCAGGTTGCGCAGTTTTTAGTAGGGTCGAAGTGAAGATGGATGAAGTCATTGGGGACCTGTGTTTGGAATCATTGATTGAATTTATACAAACACAGGTTTTCGGATGTGACAATGGAAATATTTTCATCTGCGCAAAAATGCGTCAGGGATCACGTTTCAGTACGTTGCTCGCTCATTCCAGGTGTCACTATAGATGACATTGCCGTCGCAATGCTTCCAGGTGATTTTCTCGTAGCGTATGAGAACCGTTTCAAGGTGTGTTCCGGTGTTTGCGCCGGGATACAGGTCTGGTGTGATTGAGGTTATTTTCACATTCTCCAGGAAGATATTAAAATACTCCTGTTCAAAACCCGCCTCATTAATCTGATACATCTTAATAGTGGCTGACTTGAGCGTTCTTCCCGTACTCAGTGCGCGAAAGAGAAGCGGGGTTACACGATCAAATTCTTTTTGAAACATGATGGGCATGTGTATACGCGTACCCGTCAATTTCCCGGTATTCCCGTCGACCGGGATGTTGACATTATGAGTGAACGATTTAAGTTCAATTGCACCTTCACGCCCTGACACAAGGCAAGGGCCAACCATGGGAGAACCATTTTCATCTGTTAAAAACAAATAAGCTGGGTTTGACATAAAAATCCTTTTAATAACATTTAATCGTATTTATCAAAGCGGCCAAAAATCATCGGGTGAACAATAATAAACACAACGATAGCAATGAATGTTAGTAAGACCCAGTGGTCAGGTACCAACCACAGGAACAAAGAGGCGCACGCAAAAATATAAACAGGGAATAAAATATCCGTTAATAGAATTGATAACAGACTTTTAAACATGCTCCTTGCCCTTTAAGTCTTTATAAATTGCATCGAAATCCTTATAGAATCCCAACTGCACCTTCTTAATGAGTTCAGACAGGAAAGGCTCAAAAAAGTAGTAAAGCATCTCCAGTTGTGCGGCATAGAGGGTGGCGTAATACTTAGGGTCCAATGTTTTCAGGCGACGAGCAGCAAGAGCGCACTTCTGTTCCGTTCCAATCAATTGAAGCGCCATGACTACGTTAGGTACGCGGCGTGCAAGCCGTTCGACGACGATTTCAGACAGCAGGCCAGATTCGGAAAGGGATTTGGCCAGACCCCATGCTATCGCTAAACGCGCGGCCTTGCTGGTCGGTATGTTATTAACAAGCCCGGTTACTTTTGAATCCATCTTACGAACGCGATTGTGTTCATTTCCATTTTCAGAATCGGAAATAACACCTTCAAAATAAAGATATAGCATATGTGCTATTACATCGCGATAACGGTAAAGCGAGAGAATTGAGAGGTACATTCTCTTTTCTTCTGAGAGAAGCTCGTCACACACATCGTGATAGCTGGGGATTAAGCATGATGAGTACCAACTTACACGCTCAATTCCTGAGTAAATATCAGAGCCGATCCCCTGTAATGCTTTCCATGTCCCTGCTACGCCCTGCTGTCCATAAATAGCCAACTGCCTGTCGCTTTGGAACTTCATCTTTAAATAATCAGATGCCTGCATAATGTATCCATACTATGCGCGTGGTTATAGATAGTACAATGAAAAATCGAATAATTCAAATTAGGGAGGGTTAACCCCGCAAATATTTAAGAAAAATATAAATTAGATCGTTATTATTTACTGCAATTATAGTCGATACCATTATTTCACTTTCAGAAGAATATTGATGTCTGGAATGAGTTTATGTATTGAGCGACGTAAACTTGTATAAGTGGCCTAGAACCAGAACCACTGCTTATTAGAACTTATTAAATTAATCATTGAATCATACTGCATGCCAGCCGCACCCATTGCCAATAAGTCAACAAGCACCTTTTCTGGGCTGCCCTGAAAACAAAAAACCCCGCCTAAGCGAGGTTTTTATCAGGGTTTTGCGGTTGGTTGCCGCAGAACACACTGTGTTACGTCAACGCGAAAAGTATACGCGATCGAAGACGAACGCGCAATTCCGGCACGGATTTTGACGTTTTTAAGTATGGATCGCCTTCCAAATTTTGTCCATAAAATACTGTTCATACATACAGTATTTATCTATACTGAGGGTGTTCGCAGTGAGCGAGGGGGCCGCAGTTTACCGGCGCAACGAAGTCCTGGCTGAAACGGGTGGTGCCGTCAGTGCCTTAACCCCTGAAGTGAGCACACTGTGTTACGTCAATCCAGGTGCTGGCCACAGGCGGCGGAAAGGTACGCCAGCATCGTGCTCCTTTTAACCAAAAGGAGACGCGTATGAGCGTCGTGGATATGGTCATACTTGTCCTCAAACTCATTGTTGCTGTATTGCAACTGCTTGATGCTGTCCTGAAATACGTTCGGTGATTCAGGTTCAAGTCGCACCTGAGAGGGGCGGGCAACCGCCCCTCTTTAATAACGAGGGAATGCTATGTCGCGTCTGTTAATTGAGCCTGTCACGCCCGATGAACCCGGGTATATCGCCCTGAAGGCGGAGAGTATCGCGTTGAATTTCAATATGCTGCGCAGGCTGGAAGAGAACTGGCTGCGGGGTGAAAACCGCTTTAACGCGCCGGGTGAAAAACTGCTGGGGGCGTTTCTTAACGGCAGGCTGGTGGGCGTGTGCGGCCTTAATCGCGATCCGTTCAGCCAGCAGCCGCGCGCTGGACGTATTCGTCATCTCTACGTCAGCGAAAAGTGCCGTGGGCAGGGCATAGGCAAACAGCTTTTGACCGTGGTGATGGCGGATGCCAGCATCTGGTTTGATTTTCTTAATACCCATGCGCCGGAAACCGCGTACGGATTTTACCATCGGGCGGGCTTCAGGCTCGTGTCAGACGAACCCCGGGTGACGCACCGCCTTTTTTGCGCAGTGTAAGCGGCTGGCAGCATCGACAGGTGAATGTTACAGTTGGATGACATTTCGCCAACCGATACGCCATGACCATCACCGTTTTCTGCATTTTACTGTTCGCCGCACTGCTGCATGCCAGCTGGAACGCTATCGTTAAAGCCGGAACGGATAAGCTCTACTCGGCGATCGGAGTCAGCGGTTCAGCCGCGCTTATTGCCCTGATTTTTCTGCCCTTCTCTCCTCAGCCAACTGCCGCAAGCTGGCCATATTTGTTCGTCTCCTGTGCGTTACAGGTGGTGTATACGGTACTGGTGGCAAAAACTTATCAGGTCTCCGACATGAGTCAGACCTACCCCCTTATGCGCGGGACGGCCCCTCTGCTGGTGGCGCTGATCAGCGTATTGGTGCTCGGGGATCATCTCTCCTGGCTCGCCTGGTCCGGCATCGGGGTCATTTGCCTGTCGATTCTGGCGATGGCGATGAATGGCCGCATGCAGTCACGCAAGGGGATCTGGCTTGCGCTGCTGAACGCCTGTTTTATCGCCGGGTATACCCTGGTGGACGGCACCGGTGTGCGACTCTCGGACACTGCGCTGGGCTATACGCTCTGGACCTTCTTCATGAACGGCTTCTGCCTGCTGAGCTGGGCAATGGTGGCGCGGCGTCGCGAAGCGTCCAGCTACCTGCGCCTGCACTGGAAAAAAGGGCTGCTCGGCGGCGTCGGGACGATGGGATCTTACGGTCTGGCACTCTGGGCGATGACCCAGGCGCCGCTGGCTGTGGTGGCGGCGCTGCGTGAGACCTCTATTCTCTTCGGCGCCTTAATCGCATTTGTGCTTTTAAAAGAGAAGGTTGCTGGCCTGCGCATCGCGGCGGCACTGGGCATTGCTGCCGGTGCGGTCCTGCTGCGCCTGGCGTAATTCGCTGGCAACATTAGTTGCCGATCTTGTTTACAAATCCTGCCTTCACCTCTTCTGTCATTCATCACAGTAATGCTTAAATTGTCATCTCTCTGTGGTAGATTCCTCGCGCATTTATGGGAATGCGTAGTCACTTATTCTTTATTTATCTCTTTTGGCAAAAGTATTCAGCGACATGAAAAAGCAACGGAACGTGAACTTATTGTTGATGCTGGTGTTACTGGTGGCCGTCGGGCAGATGGCGCAAACCATCTACATTCCGGCGATTGCCGATATGGCAAAAGATCTGAGCGTCCGCGAAGGTGCGGTACAGAGCGTGATGGCAGCCTATCTGCTGACCTATGGCGTTTCACAGCTGGTTTATGGTCCCCTGTCCGATCGCGTCGGGCGTCGTCCGGTCATTCTGGTCGGCATGAGCATTTTCATGGTAGCGACGGTGATTGCCATTACCACGCACAGCCTGACCATACTGATTGCCGCCAGCGCCCTCCAGGGCGTGGGCACCGGCGTTGGCGGGGTTATGGCGCGTACCCTGCCGCGTGATATGTACCAGGGCACACAGCTTCGTCACGCCAACAGTCTGTTAAATATGGGCATTCTGGTCAGCCCGCTGCTGGCCCCGCTGATTGGGGGTCTGCTGGACACCGTCTGGTCCTGGCGCGCCTGTTACGCCTTCCTGCTGGTGCTGTGCATTATTGTCACCTTCAGCATGGCGCGCTGGATGCCGGAAACCCGCCCACAGGACGCGCCGCGCACGAAGCTCATCGCCAGCTACAAAACGCTGTTCGGTAATGGGTCGTTTACCTGTTATCTGTTGATGCTGATCGGCGGCCTGGCGGGCATTGCGGTGTTCGAAGCCTGCTCCGGCGTGCTGCTGGGCGCAGGCCTTGGCCTGAGCAGCATGGTGGTGAGTATTCTGTTTATTCTGCCGATCCCGGCGGCGTTCTTCGGCGCATGGTTCGCCGGACGTCCAAACAAGCGTTTCTCCACGCTGATGTGGCAGTCGGTGATTAGCTGTCTGCTGGCCGGGCTGATGATGTGGATCCCGGGGCTGTTTGACGTGATGTCGGTCTGGACGTTGCTCATCCCGGCAGCGCTGTTCTTCTTCGGCGCGGGCATGCTGTTTCCCCTCGCCACCAGCGGCGCGATGGAGCCGTTCCCGTTCCTCGCAGGCACGGCAGGCGCGCTGGTGGGCGGTTTGCAGAACATCGGTTCCGGCGCGCTGGCCTGGCTTTCGGCTATGATGCCGCAGACCGGGCAGGCGAGTTTAGGCTTACTGATGACCCTGATGGGGCTGCTGATTTTGCTGTGCTGGCTGCCGCTGGCGTCGCGTGCCTCGCATCACGAACAGCCGGTTTAACCGCATGATGGCCCGGCTTCTCGCCGGGCTTTTCACAGACGGGCGCAATCATCGCCTGCAATAGCCGCTCTGGGGCAGGCCGCCACGCCCCCTCTTCCCCGTCATAAAACTGAACATCGGCGTTTATCGCATACGGGATGTTGGCCTGTTGCAGCTCGCACGCCATAAACGTGGCAAACGCCATCTGCGAGGCGGTTGGCGTCAGGCTTTTCGATTCGCCCACGCCCCAGCCGCCAACCCAGCTCACATGCCCGGTTTTTTGCTGCCAGTGCAGCGCGGCGTTGATTCGGTTACGGATAGCCGCTTTCTCAGCCGCGGTTCCGGACGTCCACGGGTATTTGCCGTTCGTTTTCAGCGGACCCCAGGGGAAAATATGCCACTCCGCCAGCAGGTAATTCTGGCTGTGCGCGGGCAGCTTCAGGCTGGATAAATCCTCCGGCGCGGCGCGCAGACGAGGGGCGATAAAAATCATGCGGCTGGCATCAATGGCGTGAATGTCTTTGATCGCTTTCTCATACACCCGGTTGAGCGAAGCAAGGTTGTGGTTGAGCTTGTCCGCCGGTTCGTAGATCAGGTCAAAGCCCAGCAACGGCGAGCGCTGACCAAAATAGTGCGCCACGGCAATCCACCAGTTGATCACCTCTTTTTCGGTATCCGCTTTCGGGTCGTTTTTATATTCATCGGCCTGATAAGCGATGATGGGGATGACGCCGTATTGCTCGCAGGCCTCCACCAGCTTACGCAGGTGAATCAGCCGCGCTTCCGTCGGTTCGCCCGCCACCCGAATACGGACATGACGTATGCCTTTTGCCTGGAAATCACGGACCACCAGCGGGTCAAATTCGCGGATACCGCGCTCGGTGCGGGCCCAGTCGACATCCATTCCGACGCCCAGCATCTGCGCGTAACGGGCAGCCGTCAGCGGCGGCTCAGCGGCACAGGCCCAGCCGGAAGCGATCGCTAACACGGTGACAATCAACGGCTTTAACACGATGCCCCTTGCAAATAATCAAATGCTTTACTCTGTATTTAGCATGCTTTTTCACAATTGGTGTAGAGTCAGAACGAACTAAATTCTGAGACAGATTATGAAAACGACTGACCTGACCAGCCTCATTGACCGGTTTCCGCTGCTGGCGGATTTGATTGCCCTGAAAGCGATCACCTGGCTTAACCCGCGCACCACGACGCTGGCGGAAGGGTTGCCGTATGTCGGGCTGACCAAAGCCGACGTTGACGACGCGCATGCGCGCCTGAAACGCTTCGCGCCGTATCTGGCGAAAGCCTTCCCGGAAACGGCGGCGACGGGCGGGATTATCGAATCCGACCTGGTCGCGATTCCGGCGATGCAAAAGCGGCTGGAGAAAGAGTCCGGCAAGGCCATTCCAGGCACGCTGCTGCTGAAAAAAGACAGCCATCTGCCGATTTCCGGCTCGATCAAAGCGCGCGGCGGCATCTATGAGGTGCTGACCCATGCGGAGAAACTGGCGCTAGAAGCCGGGTTGCTGAGCGTTGAAGACGACTACAGCGTTCTGCTGGAGCCGCGCTTTAAGGACTTCTTCAGCCAGTACAGCATCGCGGTGGGCTCAACCGGCAACCTGGGGATGTCCATCGGCATTATGAGCGCACGCATTGGCTTTAAGGTCACGGTGCATATGTCCGCCGACGCCCGCGAGTGGAAGAAAGCCAAACTGCGCAGCCACGGCGTCATCGTCGTGGAATATGAGCAGGATTATGGCGTGGCGGTGGAGCAAGGGCGCAAAGCGGCGGAAAGCGATCCGAACTGCTTCTTTATTGACGATGAGAACTCCCGCACGCTGTTCCTGGGCTATGCGGTTGCAGGTGAACGCCTGAAAGCGCAGTTTGCCGCGCAGGGCCGCGTGGTGGATGCCGATCATCCCCTGTATGTCTTCCTGCCGTGCGGCGTCGGCGGTGGCCCCGGCGGCGTGGCGTTTGGCCTGAAGCTGGCCTTTGGCGATAACGTCCACTGCTTCTTCGCGGAGCCCACGCACTCGCCGTGTATGCTGCTGGGTGTCTACACCGGGCTGCACGATGAAATCGCCGTGCAGGATCTGGGTATCGACAACGTGACGGCGGCAGACGGTCTGGCGGTAGGTCGCGCGTCCGGCTTCGTAGGCCGCGCGATGGAGCGTCTGCTTGACGGGTTCTATACGTTGTCCGACCAGAGCATGTACGACCTGCTCGGCTGGCTGGCGCAGGAGGAAGGGATTCGCCTGGAGCCGTCGGCGCTGGCGGGGATGGCCGGGCCGCTGCGCGTTCATTCGGATACCAACGTTACCCACCTGGTGTGGGCAACCGGCGGCGGGATGGTGCCGGAAGACGAGATGGCGAAATATTTAGCGAAAGGGAAGTAATTATGCCGGGTGGCGGCTACGCCTTACCCGGCCTACAGGTGCAAAATTTGTTGAATGTGGGTTACCGCAAACAGCAGCGACAGCGACAGCACGGCCAACGCAATCAGGAACTTATCCCGCACCGCTTTCGGCTGCGCAAAGTCGTTCTGCGACACGTCCATCAGGTTACGGCTGCGGGTGTAGCGCCATAAAATGATAGCTACCAGCGCCAGCACAACAATGGAGATCCAGAATGGCGCCCCCGTGCGGTGCCAGTTGTGCTTAATGGCAAGAGCGATCAGCGCGCCATACCCCAGCAGCGTGCGCAGCCAGGCCAGCGAGGTTCGCTCCGGCTGAAGGCCGGGGTCCGCTTCCCGCCGCGCTTTGCGGCTATCCGGCATACAGCACCAGTAGCATCACTACGCCCGCAACCATCAGCAAAATCGTACTGATAATGAGCAAGCCGCGCGTATAGGGGAGATCCTGCTTCAGACGCATCGCCTTTTCATTTCTCAGCCAGCGCAGATAGCCATAAATCGCCAGCACGCCGGCAATCAGGCACAGCAGCAGGGCCAGCACTTCGCGAATCAACGGGGTGGCAAAATCGGGGGCGAGCTGATCAAGGCCGACGCCTGCGGCCAGAAAGCCCAGGGCGGTGCGGATCCACGCTAAGAACGTGCGTTCGTTAGCCAGTGAGAAGCGGTAGTCCGGCGCTTCACCGAGGCGGGAAATGTTCATCAAGATTCCTTGTCGTGCAGCATGCAGGCTTCAGCATAGCGTAATTCAGCCAGGACAAGGAGACCGGCATCAGGCGATGCCGGTCAGAAAGATTAGTGCAGCTCTGGCCAGTAATCCTTATTCGCTTCAATCAGATCGTCCAGAATCGCCTTCGCCACCGATGCGCTCGGTACGGTTTTCGACAGGGTAATCGCCTGCCAGAGTTTCTGATACGAGCGCTGCTCCCAGGCGTCCACCACCAGTTTTTCCACCGCCACCTGCTGGCTCATGAGCCCTTTCTGGAAGTGCGGAATATCACCCACGGTCAGCGGCTCCGGTCCGTTGTGGCCGACCAGACAAGGGATTTCTACCATCGCGTCAGCGTCAAAGTTATGGATAGCCCCATTGTTAGGCACAATCAGCAGCATGCGTTCCTGGGTGTTAAAGGCAATCGCGGTCGCCAGATCGACGATGTACGACGCATGTTCGTCGATTTCCAGTTCACCGGCAGAAGAATGACCGGCTTCGATAATCGCCCGGCATGAACTGAATACATGCTTCTCACGGTGATCCATCACTTCATTGGCGCGGGTACGCTCCGGGTTGGAATGGGCGACCACATAGTCCGGGAACAGGTAATATTTCAGGTAGGTGTTCGGCATGGTGTCCGGATCCAGCGCCTGTACGTCTTTGGCCTTGGCGAAGGTATCGTTCCAGCTCGCTTCAGTATGCGCATCTTCCGAAGGCGGCACATAGCCGTTTTTCGCTACGTATTCGCGCAGTTTTGGCATCAGATCGTTGCCGTTCAGATCTTCAATCGACGTCCACCAGCCGAAGTGGTTCAGACCGTAGTAGCGCACGCGCATCTCTTTGCGGTCTTTCAGGCCGACAATCTGCGCCATACGCCCTTCAATGCCGATCGGCATGTCGCAGATGTTGAGAATTTTCGCGTTCGGACGCAGGCGGCGCGTGGCTTCCGCGACAATCGCCGCCGGGTTGGAGTAGTTCAGCATCCACGCGTTCGGGGAGTACTGCTCCATGTAATCCACCAGCTCCAGCACGCCGCCGATGGAGCGCATGCCGTAGGAGATGCCGCCCGGCCCGCACGTTTCCTGGCCCAGCACGCCGTGACGCAGCGGGATTTTTTCATCTTTTTCACGCATCGGGTATTTGCCCACGCGAATATGCGCCATCACGAAATCCACATCGGTAAACGCCGCTTTCGGATCGGTGGTGTAACTAAATTCAATCTCCGGCGCCTGCTCCTTGAGGATGATTTTGCACGCCTCGGCGATGATCTCCTGACGTGCTCCGTCATTGTCATAGAACTTCAGCGCACGCAGCGGGAAACGGTCACGGTTGGCTAACAGCATCAGGACGATACCAGGCGTGAATGTACTGCCGCCGCCTGCAATAACAACTGAGAATTTTTTCATGATATAGCCTCTGTCAGAGTGGTTTGTTCGTTTGTTAAAGGGGTTTTCATCAGCGATTCCAGCTGGTCGCGCACCTGAGGAACGTGCAGACCGACAATCACCTGTATGCCGTTGCCGCGCCGCACTACACCGTGTGCGCCCAGGGCTTTGAAGACGTCGTCGCTTT
This sequence comes from Enterobacter cloacae complex sp. 6730903, assembly GCF_048283985.1. Taxonomy (NCBI): domain Bacteria; kingdom Pseudomonadati; phylum Pseudomonadota; class Gammaproteobacteria; order Enterobacterales; family Enterobacteriaceae; genus Enterobacter; species Enterobacter cloacae complex sp. 6730903. The sequence continues at coordinate 59,716 of NZ_JBLVXX010000011.1, forward strand.
GGGTTTTCGTCATATCCACCAGGGCGATACGCAAGCGGGTGGCGCAGTTATTGATACTTTCGATGTTTGCTGCGCCGCCGAGCGCCTGTAAGAACCCAGCGGCCTGCCCGACCTTCTGGCTGGCTGCCGCCGGGGCAGTGGTTTGCCCGCGCGCGGCCTTATAGTCGGCTTTGTTGTAGAGTTTGATTTCGCTCTCTTCCCGACCCGGCGTTTTGAGATTCAGACGTTCGATAAGCGTCCTGAAGACCACGAAGTAGATCCCTGTGAAGCAGAGGCCGATGCCAATCTGGGTGAATACCGTCGAGGCGTGGTTATGGAACATCGGGATCCAGTTTTGCGGCAGGAACTGGTCCAGCAGACCGCCCCCCATGTTCCCCACCACCCCGAAGGTATACATCACCGTCGCCATCGTTGCGGCCAGCACGGCGTGGATGGCAAACAGCAACGGCGAGATAAACAGGAAGGTGAACTCCAGCGGTTCGGTAATGCCCACCAGCACGGCGGTAAGCGTGGCCGGGATCAGCAGACCTGCCACTTTGACGCGGTTCTCCGGCGACGCGGTATACCAGATAGCCAGCGCAATACCGACTGAGCCAAACACCTTAGAGTTGCCGTGCAGCGCGAATCCGCCCTCCGGGAACAACGTTTTCAGCGGCACAGTGCTCTGGCTGAACTCCTGAAGGTGCTGTGCCCAGTAGACCTGAATGCCACCTTCTACCGCAGCCGGGCCAAAGATAAACGGACCGTAGACAAAGTGGTGTAATCCGGTTGGGATCAGAATGCGTTCCAGGAAGGTATAAACCCATACGCCCAGCGCGCCAGCGGTACGGAGAAAGGCCTGCAACGACTCAATGCCCATCTGCACTTTCGGCCACCCCAGCAGCGTCAGCCAGGCGCAGGGGATCATGACGAAGAACGCGAGGATAACGACAAACGAGGTGCCCTGGAAAATCCCCAGAAAGACCGGCAACGGCTTGTCGAAAAATCGGTTGTGGATGGCGGTGACGAGCCCGGAAATGATAATCGCCCCGATGATGCTGGTATCAAGCGTTTTGATTCCGGCAATCATCGCCAGCCCGCTGCCGGCAGTGGGTTCAGCAGAGAAGTCGACGCCAAAGAAGTGACCCCAGGTCATCCCCATCGTGTTGATAAAGTAGTTCCAGGTCAGGAAGCTAATCAGCACCGCCAGACAGGCGCGGCCCTGCGCCTGCTTTGCCAGGCCAATCGGTAAGCCGACAGCAAAAATCAGCGGCATATTACGGAACACCGCCCAGCCGCCCTCTTCAATGATGTGAACAATTTGCGCGAACAGATTATCTGGCGCGGTTAAGGCCTCACCGACAAACAGCGGGTTGCGAAGCATGATGGCGATCCCAACCACGATCCCGGCAAAGGGAAACAGCAAAACCGGGGTGAACATGGCGCCGCCAAAGCGTTGTATTTGACTGAGCATTTTTAAATCCTCATGAAACAACCTGTAGGGGATAGAGGCCTTTATGGTTTTTTACTGGCCTGAGGTGAGCATAAGAACTTACTGATGCGGCAACATGGTATGCCGCTGCGATTCGTGATCGCATTCATGGTTTTAATTTGACCAATCAGGTCTACTTTTTAAACTAAACATGGACAAGTTAAGACGTATTCCACGCCATGATGTGCGCAGAGAGGTCTACTGGTGATCTACAAATCAATTGCCGATCGGCTACGGCTGCGGCTGAATTCCTCGGACTACAACATTGGCAGTCCGTTACCCGGAGAAAAAGCGCTGGCAAAAGAGTTTGGCGTAGCCCGGATGACCATCCGCAAGGCGCTGGATCTGCTGGTAAGCTGGGGGCTGGTTGAACGTCGACACGGCAGCGGGACGTTCGTGGCGCGCAAAGACGTTCATCATGAAACGACTAACCTGACCGGGCTGGTGGAGGTATTGCGCCAGCAGGGGAAAGAAGTGCAGAGCAAGGTGTTGCAGTTTGAAGTGATGCCCGCGCCGCCCGCCATCGCCAGCCAGCTGCGGATTCAGGTTGATGAGCGGATCTATTTTTCAAGGCGGGTGCGTTACGTTGACGGAAAACCGCTGATGCTGGAGGACAGCTTTATGCCGGTGAAGCTGTTCCGCAATCTTTCCCTGGCGCATCTCGAAGGGTCTAAGTTTGATTACATCGAGAAGGAATGCGGGATCACCATCAGCGGCAACTACGAGAGCCTGACGCCGGTGCTGGCAGATAAACAGCTGGCCGGTTATATGAATGTGCCGGAACAGACGCCGCTGCTGCGCATCACCTCCCTTTCCTACAGCGACAGCGGCGAGTTCCTCAATTATTCCGTGATGTTCCGGAACACCAGCGATTACCAGGTGGACTACCATTTGCGGCGTATCCACCCGGAAGACTTATTAGCCCATCCCCCAGAACAGCACCGCCAGTAGCTGCGGGGTGATAATGCGAAGAAACATCACCAGCGGATAAACCGTGGCGTAGGACAACGCCGCCGCGCCGCTGGTGGCGTGCAGGTTATTGGCGAACGCCAGCGCGGGCGGATCGGTCATGGAGCCAGCCAGCATGCCGCACAGCGTGAGATAGTTCATTTTAGCGAAGATACGCGCCAGTAATCCGACCGTTATCAGTGGGATAGCGGTAATAAATATGCCGTATCCTACCCAGCTCATCCCTTCGCCGTTCACCAGGGTATCGACAAAATCGCCGCCGGATTTCAGCCCCACCACCGCCAGAAACAGCACGATGCCCAACTCCCGCAGCGCCAGGTTAGCGCTCGGCGGCATAAACCAGTAGAGCTTGCCGACAGAGCCGATACGCCCGAGGATCAGCGCCATAATGAGCGGCCCGCCTGCCAGACCCAGCTTCAGTGCCACCGGGAAGCCGGGCACGTACAGGGGGATGGAGCCAAGCATGACGCCAAGCCCGACGCCGATAAAGACCGGCAGCATCTGCACCTGCTGGAGTTTTTGCTGTGCGTTGCCCACCATGTCCGCTACGGCATCAATGGATGAGGGACGCCCGACGAGGTTGAGAATATCACCGAATTGCAGGCTGGCATCCTGGCTGGCCACCAGCTCGACACCGGCGCGGTTAAGCCGGGAGATCACCACGTCATAACGCTCTTTAACCTGCAAATCGCGTATTTTCTTGCCCAAAACCTTCTCATTGGTCACTACCACGCGCTCCACGCGCATGTCCGTTCCACGGGTTGAGAGTGATGTATCCACCTCCTGACCAATCACCAGCCGGGCATTGTTTAAATCCGCCGGTTGCCCTACCAGATGCAGGAGATCGCCGTGCTGAATAAGGGTGTCAGGTGAAGGCACCATCAGCGTTTCATCACGTTTCAGGCGGGAACAGATAATGGTCGCGCTGTTCAGAATGGGAACATCCTGAATCGCCATATTGTTCAGGTTGGGGTTTTCGACGCGAATGTTGATGGTTTTAATGAGCGCATGGCCGTTGGTCAGCGTGCTTTCATGCTCTTTTGCCTCCTGCTCGACGTTAACGCGGAACAGCACGCGCACCAGCCACATCGAGAGCAAAATACCGCAAATGCCAAACGGATAGGCCATGGCGTAGCTCATCCCCATCTGATCGACGACATCAGCAGGGATACCCAGATCGCGCAGAATTTGCTGGCCCGCCCCGAGCGCGGGCGTATTCGTGACGGCGCCGGAGAAGATGCCCAGCACAACGGGCAGCGGAATCGCGAAGAGTTTATGCAGAATGGCGGTAACCAGCCCACCCATCACGACGATGCCGAAGGCAAAGAGATTAAGGCGTAAACCGGAGACGCGCAGGGAAGCGAAGAAGCCCGGCCCCACCTGAATACCGATGGTATACACAAAGAGGATCAGGCCGAACTCCTGGATGAAATGCAGCATATCGGCGCTGAGTACCCACCCAAGCTGGTCGGCAAAATGGCCGACAAAAATCCCGCCGAACAGCACCCCGCCGATGCCAAATCCGACGCCGCGGATTTTGATATTCCCCAGCCATAGCCCCACTACCGCGACAAGGGCCAACACGCTAACGGTTAACGCGATATCACTCATGATCCACATCCTGTGTATAACCATAGTTATGCTAAGGATTCTCTCAGAGCTGACGGCGGTTGTATGGGCGATGGCGCACAAAAAAGCCCTGCCGGGGCAGGGCTTCATGGCATCTGTGAGCGAGTCGGGTGGCGGCTGAGCCTTACCCGACCTACAGGATCGGCAGGTTTGCCTCGCGGCAAAAACGTGGTTTAGCTGTTCAACGCCGGGCGTTCGCTAATGGCGATGCGCTGAGGCGCAATGGCTTCCGGCACGTTACGGGTGAGGTCAATGTTCAGCAGCCCGTTAGTGAACGTCGCGCCAGAAACTTCCATATGGTCTGCCAGAGTAAAGCTCAGGCTAAACGGCTGAGTGACAAGCCCCTGATGCAGCCATTTGGTCTCGGTGTCTGGTTTTTCCGGTGACCCTTTCACGGTCAGGCGCGTACCCTCAAGCTGGATGTCGAGATCATCCTGGCGGAATCCGGCCAGCGCAAGCGTGATGCGGTAGTGGTTATCATCGCTTTTTTCGATGTTGTACGGCGGAAAGGTCTGCTGTTCGGTTGCGCTTTGCAGCGCGTTAGCCAGTTTGTCAAAACCGATCCACTGACGCAGCAGGGGAGAAAAATCATAGTTACGCATACTAAATCTCCTTCTGAGAAGCGAGTTCGGCACAGTTTAATTTTGTGCACAGTTGTACCTGCAAACCCTTGCGGATTCGCATATGCTCCCGTTACGGCAAGCAATTTCAGATGGGCCGCAGCCGCGACCCGCTTAATTAGTTGATTTCGATACGACGCGGTTTTTTCTCTTCCGGAATCACACGTTCCAGTTCGATAAACAGCAGGCCGTTCACCAGGTTCGCGCCCTTGACGTGGATGTTCTCAGCCAGCTGGAACTTGCGTTCAAAGTTGCGCTCTGCGATACCCTGGTAGAGGTAGGTTCGTTCTTTCTGTTCGCCCGTATGGGAGCCTTTCACCACCAGCAGATTGTCCTGCGCGGTGATCTCCAGTTCGCTCTCTGCGAAACCGGCAACAGCAATCGCAATGCGATAGTGGTTTTCGTCAACCAGTTCAACGTTGTAAGGAGGATAGCCGTTGCTCTGGCTCTGGTTGTTTTCTAAGTGGTTGAACAGACGATCAAAACCAATGGCAGAACGGTATAGCGGAGAGAGATCGAAATTACGCATAGATAAATGCTCCTGAAATCAGCGAGAAAATGTAGCCTTCCACCATGGACAGGCTTCTGCTTCCCCGAACACCCATCAGGCGTGTCCGTTATCGGGTTACATTCTTAAAATGGGTCTGGATACGGCCTTTTCAAGACTGTTGATGTGAGATTTTTTTGCACTTTGCTGGTTGTCGCATAGACTCAGGGGCACAGCACAAAGGGTTAAATTGCGATGGCGACCACAGTGCGGGAGTTTTGAGCTATCCATTTTGGACGCGCCTCGCTATAACCCTGAGTTGCAGGTTAATGCCGTGCTACTAATGATGACTGAGTGATGATGAGAAATGTTCTGATTAAGCTGGCGACGTTCAGCGGGGTTGTTTTACTTTGCGGGTGTTCGAGCGTGATGTCGCACACCGGCGGTAAAGAAGGAACATATCCGGGGACGCGCGCCAGTGCCGCAATGATCTCTGATGATGAGACAAACTGGGGTACCAAATCTCTGGCGATTCTTGATATGCCGTTTACGGCGGTTGCCGATACGCTTTTGCTGCCGTGGGATATGTTCCGCACCGACAGCTCAGTGCGTTCGCGCGTTGAGAAAAGCGAGCAGGAAAAGCTGGCGACCAATTCCGTCATCCCGCCCGCAGCGATGCCTCCACGCTAATTCTGTGCGGTTTCCGTTAGCCACAGCTGGCGGAAACCGTCCTTCTCTTCCATCCATGCAATAAATCGTCCGTCCGGGGAAAACACCACAGCGTCAGCAGACGGCGGATTGCCGTGATCGGACGTCACAAACGTCACCTCTCCGGTCTGCGCATCGCAGCAGGCAATGCGGCCTGCAAGCACAAATCCCAGCCCGTTGCCGGAAGGATGCCAGTTAAAGGCTGACTGAATATCACGCTCAGCGTGGGTCAGCTGGCGCGGCTCGCCGCCCTCAGGGGAGATAAGCCACAGCTGCACAACGCCGTTATCGTCCCGCATTAAAAACGCAATCTGCGTTCCCTGTGGATTGCTGCGCACCCAGTGGCGCGGCACGTTCACCAGCCCCGGATACGCCTTCTGGTGGGTGAAGGTAAGGCGGCGTTGCATGACGCCCGCAGGCGGCGCGGGCATTGTATCCGGCGTCCCCTGCAACGGCGCATCACCCGCCCGTTTCCAGCCCTGCTCGTCTTTGGGGAGATCGACAATAAACAGTTCGGGCACTTTCTCGCCTTTCGCAGACACCGTATCGCCGATAAACGCTAGCCTGTCGTTGCCCACCCAGCCCTCTTCGTAGGCGCGGTTGATCTCATCGCTGCCCGGTTTCGGGTTCGGCGTTGTACGGCTTACCAGTACGCTCCAGAAGGTTCCGGCATATTCCCGCGGATGGTTCCCCTGTGGGTTTACCGGACCAAAAGGCGCCGCCACCCCGACGTTACGCAAATCCAGCTGCGGATCGCGCGCGTGCAGCACATGGTCGTTGTAGGTAAAGCTGACGAACTGCCCGTTCGGGCTAAAAACGTGGACGTGGCTGCCGCCACGCAGCGCGCCTGCGGTGTAAGGCGCGGTGATATCCATCGCATCAAGATTGCTCACCTGACCATTGTGCGCAATCACCCCCTGGCGATGATGAAAATCGTAGTGCCAGTCTGCATCCGGGTTTTTCGGGCCGTGGATAAAAACATATTTGTCCTGCGCCGGATGAACGGTCACCACGCCGACATGCGCGCCGTCAGTCGCACGGTAGATCGCCTCAACCTCGCCCGTACTGACATTGACCCGCTCAATGGTTTCACCGGTAAACGACGCGCCTGACGGGCGGACATCATAGACAAGCCACTGGCTGTCTGGCGTCCAGACGTTGATGTTGGTGAGCTGGTGGTTGCGGGAAGCGAAGGTGATTTGTTTCATGGAAATACCCTGATGCGCGGTTATCGCATCAGGGTAAAACATCCGAAGGGATTAGCCTACTCGTTTAACGTCGCCGACCAGCAGGATGTAGGAGAGCGCGCCGATCAGCGCCACGGCAGAGATATACACCAGCGCCGGACCAAAGCCGTAGTCCTGCGCCAGGTAACCGATGACCAGCGGTACGGTGATCCCGCCCAGGCCGCCAACGAAGTTAAACACGCCACCGGTCAGGCCGATCAGACGCATCGGCGCCAGCGACGACACCAGCGACCAGGTGATAGAGGCAAAACCGTTTCCGAAGAACGCTACCGCCATCAGGGTCATGATCCACACCGGATCGTTGGTGTAGTTCGCTCCCATGATGCAGGTAGAGATCAGCAGTCCGCAGATAATCGGCGTTTTACGCGCAACGCCCAGCGAGAAACCTTTTTTCACCAGCTTATCCGCCAGCCAGCCCGAGAGCAGGACGCCGAAAAACGCCGCAAGGAAGGGTACGGTGGTCATAAAGCCTGCCTTCAGCGCGGTAATACCTTTTTCCTGGGTCAGATAGTTCGGGAACCAGGTGAGGAAGAACCACAGCGTGGAGGTCACCGCGAACTGTCCCAGATACACGCCCACCAGCTTACGGTGGAAGACCAGCTTCCAGTCCGCTCTGGTCAGCGGCTGGCGCGCCTCTTTTTTCACGGGCGCATCGCCGTCCACCAGGCCACCGCCGTCGCGGATGTAGTCCAGTTCGGCTTTGGAGATGCTTTTGGTCAGGCGCGGCGGCTGATACACCTTAAACCAGATTAACGACCAGATAATGCCGATCCCGCCGGTGACGATAAACACCCAGTGCCAGCTCAGCAGCTCCTGGATCCAGATTAACAGCGGCGTCAGAAACGCCAGACCAACAAACTGCCCGGAGGTGTAAAAGCCGACGGCAGAGGCTCGCTCATGTTCCGGGAACCAGCTGGTCACCATGCGGTTGTTGGTCGGAAACGCGGGCGCTTCAAACACCCCGGTGATGGCGCGCAGGCCAATCAGCGACATCAGCCCGGTGGCGAAGCCCTGGAACAGGGTCGCCACGGACCAGCCGAAAATAGCGATAAAGTAGGTCAGACGTGAACCCACGCGGTCAAGGAACCAGCCGCCCGGGATCTGGCAGAGCGTATACAGCCAGGCAAACGCCGAGAAGACGTAGCCCATTTCCGCTTTGGTGATGCCAAACTCTTCCTGAATATGAGCCGATGCCACGGCAAGGTTGGCGCGGTCGACATAACAGATGACCACGGTAATAAAGATCATGATCAGCGTCAGGTAACGACGACGCCCGGTTTTTGCAGCAGTAACTGGAATATCCATCGCAATCTGTCTCCAGATTTTGGGCATAGCGAAGCCGCTCACCATGCCCTGTAATTTACAGAGGGTTATATTTTTTCTATGTACGTTTTTTTTGCCCGGTGGCGCTTCGCTTACCGGGCCTACGAGAAAGTAGGCCGGATAAGCGTAGCGCCATCCGGCGATTTACCACTCGGCTACGGAACCGTCTTCATGACGCCACAGTGGGTTACGCCAGTCCGGCGCACTTTTACTCAGCTCAATGACTTTGGCTTCATCGATCTCCACGCCAAGGCCCGGCTTCGTTAACGGTTTAAAGAAACCGCCTTCCATGCTGAAGTCTTCTTTGTTTTTCACAAAGTCGAGCAGCTCCGCGCCCTCGTTATAGTGAATGCCCATGCTTTGTTCCTGGAACACCGCATTGCGGGAGACGAAGTCGACGTGCAGGCAGGCCGCCAGCGCAATCGGTCCAAGCGGACAGTGCGGCGCCAGCGCCACATCCCAGGCTTCTGCCATTCCGGCAATTTTGTAGCATTCGGTGATGCCGCCCGCGTGGGAGAGGTCCGGTTGCAGGATCGCAATGCCGCCCGCCTCCAGCACGCGTTTAAACTCGAAGCGCGAGAACATGCGTTCCCCCGCCGCGATGGGAATGTGCGTCTGTTCAGCCAGTTTCGGATAGTATTCCGCCTGCTCGGCCAGCACCGGCTCTTCGATAAACAGCGGGCGATACGGCTCCAGCTCTTTAATCAGCACTTTGGCCATTGGCGCGCTGACGCGGCCGTGGAAATCCAGACCAAACTCAATCTCGTTGCCGAAAGCCTCGCGGATTTGCGCCACGGTGTTCACCGCCCGGTCTACCGCGCGCGAGTTGTCTATAACGCCCATCTCTTCGCAGCCGTTGAGTTTGAAGGTGTCAAAACCGATGTTGCGCAGTTGCCGGATACCGTCGATCACTTCCGCAGGGCGGTCACCGCCCACCCAGCTGTAGGCTTTGATTTTGTCGCGCACCAGGCCGCCCATTAATTGCCAGACCGGGGCATTCAGCACTTTGCCTTTGATATCCCACAGCGCCTGATCAATACCGGCGATGGCGCTCATCAGGATCGGACCGCCACGGTAAAATCCCGCCCGGTACATGACCTGCCACAGGTCGTTGATGCGCGCCGGATCCTGGCCAATCAGGTATTCGCCCAGCTCGTGAACCGCGGCTTCAACGGTGCGCGCACGGCCTTCAATCACCGGCTCGCCCCAGCCAACCACGCCTTCGTCGGTTTCGATTTTCAGGAACATCCAACGCGGGGGTAAACGGTACGTGGTGAGTTTGGTTATTTTCATTGCACTGCCTCTCGATACGCTTTCACAAATGCTGCCGCCTGCTGTGAGGTACGCTCAACGGGCTGACCTGCACGATAGAGATCGCTGCCCAGCCCGGCGCCCACACAGCCCGCTTTTATCCACTGCACCAGGTTTTCCGGCGTGACGCCACCCACGGCAAAGACCGGCACGCTGGCGGGTAAGACCGCTTTCAGCGCTTTGATGTAATCCGGACCAAAGGCCGACGACGGGAAAATTTTGAGAGACTGTGCGCCCGCATCGAGGGCGGCAAAGGCTTCTGTGGCCGTGGCGCAACCCGGGCAGACGGTCATGCCGTAATCCACCGCCCGGCGGATCACCTCGGGGTTGATATTCGGTGTGACGATAAGCTTGCAGCCCATTTTCGCCAGTTCATCCACTTGCTCCGGCTGTAATACGGTGCCAGCGCCAATCAGCGCCTTATCACCAAACGCCTTCACAACTGCCGGAATGCTTTTTTCCCACTCCGGGGAGTTGAGCGGGATTTCCACCGCGTCGAACCCGGCGTCGATCACCGCGCCAACGTGCGCTAAGGCCTCACCGGGCGTGATACCGCGCAAAATCGCGATCAGGGGAAGTTCAGTTTGCCACTGCATGAGCGATGCTCCTTATGCCTGCCTGAAATGCCGTGTCGCCTTCCACCGCAGCAACATCCCGTCCGATAGCGTGGAACGCCTGGCGGTAACGAGACGTCAGCGATGAACCCGCGACGAGCGTGATGGCCTGCTGCCCGGCGAACGCGTCGCTCAGGGTGGCGACTTCTGCGCCAATCAGCAGGCCGGACAGAAATTCGCTGACCTGTTCGCGCGGAAGATTTCCCAGCACGTGCGAGGCGCGAACCTCAAAAAGTTGCGGCAAAACGACAGGGGAGGCGATCCCGCGCTCAAGCCCGGCGGCAAACGCTTCCGGCGAAGGGGTCTGCTCCGGCAAACCGGCCCCCACCAGCGAATGCTTAAGCAGCAAGTGGTGCAGTTCGCCGGTCATCACGGTGCGGAAATCATGAATTTGCTCAGCATCCGCCTGGACCCATTTGCAGTGCGTCCCGGGCATGACGTAGACAGAAGAAGGAGAAAGGGTGCGCGCCCCGAGCAGCTGCGTCTCTTCGCCGCGCATCACGTTATGGTTATCGTCGCGAGAGACGCATAAACCGGGAATAATCCAGACATTGTCGCCAACGGACGTTAACTGCTCGCCAACGGCGGTGAAATGCACCGGAACTGACAGGTAAGGCGCGACCTTCCAGCCCACGTTACTGCCGACCATTCCGGCCATCACCACTGGCGTTGTACCGTCGCGCCAGTTTTGTGTCACCTCTGCTAACACCGCTGCGGGGGATTTACCGTTCAGGCGCGTCACACCTGCTTCTGATTGCCTGCTTTCCAGGCACTGCTCATCCTGGTAGAGCCAGGCGCGCAGATTGGTCGATCCCCAGTCAATTGCGATGTAGCGTGATGTCATGTGATTTCCTTCAACCTTCGTGTCGAGCTGGCGATCATGGTCAGCGCCGCCTGCTCTGCCGCATCGCCGTCCTGATGCCGTATCGCATCGAACAGCGCTTTATGTTCCTGAAGCGTTTTCGGCATGTTGGCCTCATCGCCCATCCAGGTACGTTCAAATACTGCTCGCTGTAGCGAGCTGATCGCCACGCTAAGCTGCTGTAAAACCGGGTTATGCACCGACTGCAATACCGCTTCGTGGTAGCGAATATCCGCTTCGTTGAACGCCTCCCGATTCTGGTTATTGGCGATCATGTCGTTTAAAGCCGACTCAATCTGTGCCAGGTCGCCTGACGTTGCGCGCTCTGCCGCCCAGCGGGCGATGGCCGGTTCCACCAGATTTCGGACTTCGCTCATCGCGCCGATGAGCCGTGGGTCGTAGTCGTTTTCCAGTACCCATTGCAGAACGTCAGTATCGAGGTAGTTCCACTGGTTACGCGGCGCCACAAACGCGCCGCGATAGCGCTTCATTTCAATCAGCCGCTTCGCCATCAGCGAGCGGAACACTTCCCGGATGATGTTGCGCGAGGTTTCAAACTCCTCGCACAGTTCCGCCTCTGCTGGTAGCGGCGAACCGGGAACGTATTTGCCACCCACAATCTGGGTGCCCAGCGTGATGACAATGCGATCGGTTTTATTGAGTGTCATGGAGAGTCCTTGTGCTCTGTAAGTCCATCACTACTTTACCGCGACCGCTGAATTTCGCCTCACTTTTGCAGTACAAACGTGAGGCCTTCCGCCTTTGCTGTGGTGATAATGTAGTACAATCAATTAATGTTGTACTACAATCCAGATCACAAAAAGAACAATTCGATAAATTCAGGGCCAAAAAAAGCCCCGGTTAATAACCAGGGCTAATCTTTCAAAGCACTTGTTACGACAGAACGAATTTCTCGATCGCCCAGGCAACGCCATCTTCCAGGTTAGATTTGGTCACGAAGTTCGCCACTTCTTTTACCGACGGGATGGCGTTATCCATCGCCACGCCCATGCCCGCATATTCGATCATCGCAATATCGTTTTCCTGGTCGCCCAGCGCCATAATCTCCTCAGGCTTGATGCCCAGCGCATCGGCAAGCGATTTGACGCCCGTGCCTTTATTGACGCGTTTATCGAGGATTTCGAGGAAGTACGGTGCACTTTTCAGCACGGTGTATTTCTCTTTTACCTCAGCCGGAATGCGTGAGATGGCTTTGTCGAGAACCGCAGGTTCATCAATCATCATCACTTTCAGAAACTGGGTCGCCGGGTCCATTTTCTCCGCTTCGCAGAACACCAGTGGAATGGTTGCTACGTAGGACTCGTGCACCGTGTAGTAGCTGATATCGCGGTTGGCGGTGTAAAGCGTATTGCGATCGAGCGCGTGGAAGTGAGAGCCCACGTCGCGGGAGAGTTTTTCCAGGAACCGGTAATCATCATAGCTCAGTGCAGTTTGCGCCACCGTGCTGCCATCGGCTGCCTTTTGCACCAGCGCGCCGTTATAGGTGATGCAGTAATCGCCAGGCTGGTTCATGTGCAGCTCTTTCAGGTAACTGTGCACCCCGGCATACGGGCGTCCGGTGGTGAGCACCACGTTCACGCCTTTTTCGCGTGCGGCGGCGATCGCATTTTTAACGGCAGGAGAGATAGTGTGGTCCGGCAGCAGCAGCGTGCCGTCCATATCGATTGCAATGAGTTTGATAGCCATGAGGTCCCCGGGATAAATGAGTGCTACCTCATGCTAACGCGATTAAGCACACAAAAATAGAGCTACCTTGCGCAACAAAAAGCCCCTTTTACGTTTATCCCGGGAACGGGAACTCACTCGCGGGTGAGAACGATTTTGCCAAACGCACCGCGATCCAGATGTTCAAGCGCCTGTTCCAGCTCGTCAAAGCGGTAGCGATGCTCAATCACCGGTTTTAACTCCGTGACATCAACAGCACGGACAAAATCTTCCAGCGCCCGGCGGTGTCCAACCCCAATCCCCTGAATGACGGGAGATTTCAGCAACAGCTCGCTTGCAGGCAGAGAAATTTCTGTCCCGGCCAGCACGCCAATGACCGATATCCGCCCATGAACGGCAACGGCGCGCAGGGAATGTCTCAGGTTCTCCCCACCCACGGTTTCAATAATATGGTCGATGCCGCGATCCTGCGTGAGCGCCAGCGTATCTTCTGCCCAGTCGCCTTTCAGCCGGTTGATGCCCTGGCTGGCCCCCAGCTTTTTGGCCCGCGCCAGTTTTTCATCACTCCCCGACGTAACAATAACTTCTGCGCCGTGCGCTTTTGCTATCTGCAAAGCGAATAGCGCCACACCGCCCGTCCCTTGTACCAGCACCGATTGCCCGGCGCGCAGCTGACCACGTTCCACCAGCGCAAACCAGGCGGTGAGCCCCGCGCAAGGAAGCGTGCTGGCCTCAGCGTCATCCAGGCTTTCCGGGGACGCCACCAGCGCATTTTCACTCACAATCACATATTCGGCCAGCATGCCCTGGAAGTATCCACCGGACGTTTTATAGGGCAAATCGCGCGCGTCTGCCTGCGGCTTGCCGTCGATCCATTCCGGGAAGAAGGTTGAGATGACGCGTGCGCCGGGCTTGAAACGCGTAACGCCTTCGCCGATGCTGTCCACCACGCCTGCCATGTCAGATGCTGGAGTAAACGGGAAGGAAAGCGGAATCGGCATCGTGCCTTCAATCACCATTTTATCCCGGTAGTTGAGCGCAACGGCTTTAACCCTTACGCGAACCTCCCCCGGGCCTGGCTGTGGAACAGGCTCCTGAACGAGCCTGAGGCTTTCACGACCAAGGGCATCCATTGACCAGCGTTGCATTGTTTCAGTCATTTTTTTCTCCTGTCATCAGATGATTTTCAGTTCTGACAGTCTACCGTTGACTCAGCGTCGCCAGTGGCGATAAGTTTTCCCTTCATTGATGACCAAATTGACACAATCCGTCCATGACCGATACGCTGAAAGATATTCCCGTTTTCGTTGCCTCCGTTGAGGCAGGAAGTTTTGCCCAGGCCGCCGTCCGACTGCATTTGTCGCGCTCGGCGGTAGGAAAAAGCATTGCTCGTCTTGAAGAGAGGCTGGGGGTTCGTCTGTTTCATCGGACCACCCGCAGTCAGAGGCTGACCGATAACGGCGCGCTTTTTTATGAACGCTGCCTGCGCGCGCTGGAGGAGATCCGTGGCGCTGAATCGCAGCTTGAAACCGGAAAACATCAGGTCAATGGTCGGCTACGTGTTGCCGTGCCGGTGCTGTTTGGTCGCCAGTGTATCGCCCCGCTGCTAATAGAGCTGGCGCAGGAGCATCCCGGGCTTGAGCTTGAAATGTCCTTCAGCGACCGCGTCGTGGATCTCGTGGAAGAAGGGTTTGATATGGCGGTGCGCAATGGCGCTCTGGCTGACAGCAGCGTGCTGGTCGCCAGAAGGCTGGGTGAGCACCGGATGGTGCTGTGCGCCGCGCCGGATTACCTGTTTAAGAATGGCCAGCCGCAAACCGTTGATGATCTACGCCAGCATACGGCCATTAACTACACGCGTGCGGGCAGAGTCCTACCCTGGCAGCTGATGGATTACGATGGCACGTCGCGCACGTTTATTCCCCGCTCATCGCTCAATATGGATGATTTGCAGGCGATCTGCGACGCGGCGCTGGCCGGCCACGGCCTTGCATGGCTACCCTGCTGGATGGTCATCAAAGAAATTCATCAGGGAAACCTTGCCCCGCTCTTAAAGCAGGCCCCGGATGTACGCTTCGACGTTCATGCCGTCTGGCAGCAGACGCCACACCTGCCGCTAAGGGTAAGAATTGCCATAGATATGCTGGTCAAACGTTTACCGGCAGTGATGTCGCTGGAGTTTCCTGCGTCCATAAAAAAGCCGCGCTGAAGCGCGGCCAGTTATGCTGTCGTAAAGCGACGATTAAATATCGATATTCGCCGCTTTCAGGGCGTTCTCTTCGATGAAGGCGCGACGTGGTTCAACCGCATCGCCCATCAGGGTCGTGAACAGCTGATCCGCTGCGATTGCGTCTTTAACGGTGACGCGCAGCATGCGACGGCTTTCCGGATCCATGGTGGTTTCCCACAGCTGATCCGGGTTCATTTCGCCCAGGCCTTTATAACGCTGAATAGAGAGACCACGACGGGACTCTTTCACCAGCCACTCCAGCGCCTGTTCGAAGCTGGCTACCGGCTGACGACGTTCGCCACGTTCGATGAACGCGTCGTCTTCGATCAGGCCGCGCAGCTTCTCGCCAAGGGTGCAGATACGACGGTATTCCGGACCGGTCACAAATTCGTGCTCCAGCGGGTAGTCGGTATCGACGCCGTGGGTACGCACGCGGACGATCGGCTCGAACTGCTGCTCAGCGTTCTGCTGGACGTCGAACTTCCACTGGCTGCCATGCTGCTCTTTCTCGTTCAGCTCGCTCACCAGGGTGTTCACCCAGCGGGTGACGGTCTGCTCGTTGCTCAGATCGGCTTCGGTCAGGGTCGGCTGGTAAATCAGCTCTTTCAGCAGCGCTTTCGGATAGCGACGCTCCATACGGCCAATCATTTTCTGCGTGGCGTTGAACTCAGAGACCAGACGCTCCAGCGGCTCACCGGCCAGCGCTGGCGCGCTGGAGTTTGCGTGCAGGGTCGCACCATCAAGGGCGATCGCGATTTGGTACTGATCCATCGCGTCGTCATCTTTAATGTACTGTTCCTGCTTGCCTTTCTTCACTTTGTACAGCGGCGGCTGGGCAATGTAGACGTGGCCGCGCTCAACGATTTCCGGCATCTGACGATAGAAGAAGGTCAACAGCAGCGTACGAATGTGCGAGCCGTCGACGTCCGCATCGGTCATGATGATGATGCTGTGATAGCGCAGTTTGTCCGGGTTGTACTCGTCGCGACCAATGCCGCAGCCCAGCGCGGTGATAAGCGTCGCCACTTCCTGAGAAGAGAGCATCTTGTCAAAGCGCGCTTTCTCAACGTTAAGGATTTTACCCTTCAGCGGCAGAATCGCCTGGTTCTTGCGGTTACGGCCCTGCTTCGCAGAACCGCCCGCGGAGTCCCCTTCCACAAGGTACAGTTCAGACAGCGCCGGGTCGCGTTCCTGACAGTCAGCCAGTTTGCCCGGCAGGCCTGCCAGGTCCAGCGCGCCTTTACGACGGGTCATTTCACGCGCTTTACGCGCCGCTTCACGGGCACGCGCCGCATCGATAATTTTACCCACCACGATTTTCGCGTCGGACGGGTTTTCCAGCAGGTATTCGCTCAGCAGTTCGTTCATCTGCTGTTCAACCGCCGATTTCACCTCAGAAGAGACCAGCTTGTCTTTGGTCTGTGAGGAGAACTTCGGATCCGGCACCTTCACGGAGACCACGGCAATCAGGCCTTCACGGGCATCGTCGCCGGTGGCGCTGACTTTCGCTTTTTTGCTGTAGCCTTCTTTGTCCATGTAGGCGTTCAGGGTACGGGTCATCGCCGCGCGGAAGCCCGCAAGGTGCGTACCGCCGTCGCGCTGTGGAATGTTGTTGGTGAAGCAGTAGATGTTTTCCTGGAAACCGTCGTTCCACTGCAAGGCCACTTCCACGCCGATACCGTCTTTTTCAGTAGAGAAGTAGAAGATATTCGGGTGAATCGGCGTTTTATTCTTGTTCAGATACTCAACGAACGCCTTGATACCGCCTTCGTAGTGGAAGTGGTCTTCTTTGTTGTCACGTTTGTCGCGCAGACGAATCGACACGCCGGAGTTCAGGAACGACAGTTCACGCAGGCGTTTCGCCAGAATGTCGTACTCGAATTCGGTGACGTTGGTGAAGGTTTCAAGGCTCGGCCAGAAACGCACCATGGTACCGGTTTTCTCGGTATCGCCCGTGACGGCCAGCGGCGCTTCTGGCACGCCATGCTGGTAGATCTGACGGTGAATTTTGCCTTCGCGCTGGATAACCAGCTCCAGCTTCTGCGACAGGGCGTTTACTACGGATACGCCTACGCCGTGCAGACCGCCGGAAACTTTATAGGAGTTATCATCGAACTTACCGCCTGCGTGCAGAACGGTCATGATCACTTCCGCAGCAGATACGCCCTCTTCCGGGTGAATACCGGTTGGGATGCCACGACCGTCATCGGTAACGGACACGGAGTTGTCCGCATGGATCGTGACCACGATGTCTTTACAGTGACCCGCGAGCGCTTCGTCGATAGCGTTATCTACCACCTCGAATACCATGTGGTGCAGACCGGTGCCGTCATCCGTGTCGCCGATATACATACCCGGGCGCTTACGCACCGCATCCAGCCCTTTCAGGACTTTGATACTGGAGGAGTCATAAGAATTCGACATCAACGTTTCTCGCTCATTTCAACTTGGGTTAATCCGTTATTTTACCCTTTTCCACGGTAAACATCTTCGAATTTTCGTCCGACATGTCCATAACGTGTTCAGCGCTAATGGCGCTGACGAAAACCTGCGACTGCGTGGCTTTTAAGCGACTGGCAAGCAGCCCGCGCCGCGCGTCGTCAAGTTCCGAGGCAAAATCATCTATCAGGTACAGGCAGCGTCGCCCACTTTCGCGGGTGAGGAATTCCCCCTGCGCCAGGCGCAGCGCGCACATCAGGAGCTTCAGCTGCCCGCGCGACAGCGTGTCTTCCACCGGCGCACCGTCGGCACGAATGCGGAAATCCGCCTTGTGCGGGCCGTGCGCGGTGTAGGTCAACATGCGCTCGCGCTCGAAGCTTCTCTCTAACACCTCGGCATATTCCGTCTCTTTTTCCCAGCCACGCTGGAAAGAGAAGGTGAGAGAGAACTCGGGTAAAAACTGTTTGCAGGTGTCGGCCATGTCTTCGGCGATACCTGCACTGTATTCGGCACGCCAGTGGCTGATTTGTTCCGCAAGAGGAATGAGTTCCATGTCCCACGGACGCAGCTGGGCGTAGCGCGTGACCTGGCGCAATGCGGCGTTACGCTGTTTAAGCAGACGCTTCAGGTTGCTCCAGGCGTTAAAGAAACCGGCTTCATTGTGAAAGCATCCCCAGTCGAGGAACGCTCTTCTGTATTTGGGGCCGCCGTTGAGTAAAGTAAACCCCTCGGGCGTAATCAGCTGCATCGGCATCAGCAGCGCCAGCTCCGCCACCTTGTGGCCATCGGTGCCGTCGATGCGCACCTTGCTGTCGCCCTGCTTGTCTTTGGTCAGGCCGATGGCGGTTTCCCGCTCTGCGCCCTGCAAACGCCCGTGCAGAACAAAAGAGTCCTGCTCGTGGCGAATCACGCGACCAATCTGCAAACTGCGAAACGCCCGGCCGTGGCCGAGCGTATAGATGGCTTCCAGCACGCTGGTTTTGCCGCTGCCGTTCGCGCCAACCAGGAAGTTAAAGCCAGGGGATAAAGCGAGATCCGCGCTTTCGATATTGCGAAAGTCGCGGATCAACAGACGGGTGAGCGACATTACAGTCTCATTGGCATGACAACATAGGCAGCCGACTGTGATGCGGCATCTTCAATCTGTACGCTCGAAACGGAGTCAGTCAGCAGGATGCGAACGTTCTCGCATTTCAGTGCATTCAGCACATCCAGCACATAGCTGACGTTGAAGCCGATTTCCATCTCAGCCCCGGCGTAGGTGACGTCCAGAATCTCTTCTGCCTCTTCCTGCTCCGGGTTGTTGGCGGTGATTTTGATCTGGTTTTCACTCACGTACAGACGTACGCCGCGGAATTTCTCGTTGGAGAGAATAGCGGCACGCGCGAACGCCTGCTTGAGGATGTCGCAACCCGCCTCCAGCGTTTTATCCGGGTTCTTCGGCAATACGCGGCGATAATCCGGGAAACGACCGTCTACCAGCTTCGATGTGAAGACAAAATCGCCCACATGGGCACGAATATTGTTGCTGCCAATTTGCACGCGCAGCGGCGTGTCGCCGCCGTCGAGCATACGCATCAGTTCAATCACGCCTTTACGCGGCACGATCACCGAATGGTTCGGCAGTGAATCACCAATCGGCATAGAACAGACCGCCAGACGGTGACCGTCGGTCGCCACGGTACGCAGCTCTTCACCTTCGGTTTCGAACAGCATGCCGTTTAAGTAGTAACGAACGTCCTGATGCGCCATGGAGAACTGCGTGGCTTCGATCAGACGCTTCATCGTCGCCTGCGGCAGAGTAAATTCAACTTCGCTCTGCCAGTCATCCAGGTTCGGGAAGTCCGCAGCGGGCAACGTGGAGAGGGAGAAACGGCTGCGGCCAGAGCGCACCAGCATGCGGTCGCCCTCCAGCTGCACGGCGATTTCAGCGCCTTCCGGCAGCCCACGGCAAATATCAAATAATTTACGTGCCGGAACCGTGGTCGCGCCCGCGTCGTGCGGCTGAGTCAGCGTAACGCGCGCGATCATTTCCATTTCCAGATCTGTGCCGGTCAGCGACAGCGTACCGTCCGCGACCTGAAGCAGCAGGTTTCCAAGAATAGGCAGCGTAGGGCGGCCGCCTAATGGGCCACTCACCTGTTGCAGCGGTTTTAATAAATGTTCACGTTCAACGGTAAATTTCATAGCGTCACGATGATAATGTTCTGATTAAATTGGAAAAATCTTCTTTTATGTCGTGGCTTTCTTCGCGTAACTGCTCGATCTTGCGACAAGCGTGCAGCACGGTCGTATGGTCACGGCCACCAAACGCATCACCGATTTCCGGCAGACTGTGGTTGGTTAGCTCTTTTGCCAGCGCCATCGCCATCTGACGCGGACGCGCCACCGAGCGGGAACGACGTTTAGACAGTAAATCTGCCACTTTGATCTTGTAGTACTCAGCCACCGTCTTCTGAATATTGTCGATAGTGACCAGTTTTTCCTGCAAAGCCAATAAATCGCGCAGCGCTTCACGCACAAAATCGATGGTGATCGCACGACCGGTGAAGTTGGCGTTGGCGATAACGCGATTCAGCGCCCCTTCCAGTTCACGCACGTTGGAACGCAGACGCTTGGCAATGAAGAACGCCACTTCACCCGGCAGGCGAATGTCGTTCTCGTCGGCTTTCTTCATCAGGATCGCGACGCGGGTTTCCAACTCCGGCGGCTCGATCGCCACGGTCAGGCCCCAGCCGAAGCGGGATTTGAGACGATCTTCAACGCCGTTGATCTCTTTAGGATAACGATCCGAGGTCAGAATGATCTGCTGATTGCCTTCCAGCAGGGCGTTAAAGGTATGGAAAAACTCTTCCTGCGATCGTTCTTTATTGGCAAAGAACTGAATGTCATCGATCAGCAGCGCATCAACGGAACGGTAGTAGCGTTTAAACTCTTCGATCGCATTGTTTTGCAGGGCTTTTACCATGTCCTGAACGAAGCGTTCGGAGTGCATATACACCACTTTGGCATTGGGCTTACGCGCCATAATGCCGTTGCCCACCGCATGCAGCAGGTGCGTTTTACCGAGACCCGTGCCGCCATACAGAAACAGCGGGTTGTAAGCGCCGCCGGGGTTATCGGCAACCTGGCGAGCCGCCGCGCGCGCCAGCTGGTTCGACTTACCTTCAACGAAGTTATCGAACGTGTGTTTCACGTTAACGTTAGAGCGGTAGGTAGGCTCAGCGGGGGCCGGAACGTTATCCCAGCCCTGACGAGCCGGTGCAACGCGAGGCGCTGGCGCGGGCGCCGCCTGTGCAGGGGCTGCCACATTGACAACTTCACGAACGGTTTGGGTGACCGGCTTTGTGCCCACTTCAAAACGCAGCTGTGGGGCATCTGACCCGCAGAAATCGTTCAGCAGTCCATTGATGTTATTAAGGTATTTATCCCTTACCCAATCGAGCACGAAACGGTTTGGCGCATACAAAGCCAGCGTGTTATCGCTCAGTTCCGCCTGCAACGGGCGGATCCACATACTGAATTCTGTGGCTGGTAACTCATCCTGCAATCGGGCAAGACACTGCTGCCAAAGCGAAAGTGACACGGCGGACTCCACTCGAACAATAAAAGAAAACTATTGAATATTCATGATTGTTGGCGCACATCGACATGACCCTGTGCAAAAGGGTGATGTGCGAACCGCTATCTGCGGTTATACCCGGCCTGGATCGCTGGATCCCGATCGGGACCGCGGATCATAGCCTAAACTGAGCCAGAGATCTTCTGTTTCTCACAGATTCTTCCCGATTTATCCACAGGAAGATCCGGAATCGGGTAAGTGTAAACGATCCTGACGCGAGTGCCTCGCGATTTAGGCCGCATATTGGAAAATTTAATGAGTACAGACAATTTTTGGCTTAAATGATCTAACGAAGATCCGGGACGATCCTTGCGCTTTGTTGGCGAGCCCGTATAATCCTCGACCCGGCGCGTGATGCTCATCTTCCTGCGTCGTCCGTTGCTCATTTTCCACGCGAAATCGTGCGGAAATACACAGGGATTTAAGGAAAGAGAATTGACTCCGGAGTGTACAATTATTACAATCCGGCCTCTTTAATCACCCACGGCTTCGGCGTCCGTCATTCGAAACTCGGTCGGGCATCCGCAAAAGTCATGAATTTTTTCAAGTTTAGGTAGAAATCGCCATGAAACGCACTTTTCAACCGTCTGTACTGAAGCGCAACCGTTCTCACGGCTTCCGTGCTCGTATGGCTACTAAAAATGGTCGTCAGGTTCTGGCACGTCGTCGTGCTAAAGGCCGCGCTCGTCTGACCGTTTCCAAGTAATAAAGCTAACCCCTGAGTGGTTAAGCTCGCATTTCCCAGGGAGTTACGTTTGTTAACTCCCACTCATTTCACTTTCGTCTTCCAGCAGCCACAACGGGCTGGCACGCCGCAAATCACCATCCTCGGCCGCCAAAATTCGCTGGGGCATCCCCGCATCGGTCTCACAGTCGCCAAGAAAAACGTTAAGCGTGCGCATGAACGCAACCGGATTAAACGTCTGACGCGTGAAAGCTTCCGTTTACGTCAGCACGAACTGCCTTCAATGGATTTCGTGGTGGTGGCTAAAAAAGGGGTTGCCGACCTCGATAACCGTGCTCTCTCGGAAGCGTTGGAAAAATTATGGCGCCGCCACTGTCGCCTGGCTCGCGGGTCCTGATAGCCCTCATTCGGGTTTATCAACGCCTGATTAGTCCGCTACTCGGGCCACACTGCCGTTTCACGCCAACATGCTCAAGCTACGGAATTGAGGCATTGCGCAGGTTTGGAGTGATAAAAGGCAGTTGGTTGACGGTGAAACGCGTATTAAAATGCCACCCTTTACACCCAGGTGGAGACGACCCCGTCCCTCCAGGACCTTTTGATACCAGAGAACACTAACGATGGATTCGCAACGCAATCTTCTTATCATCGCTTTGTTGTTCGTGTCTTTCATGATCTGGCAGGCATGGGAGCAGGATAAAAATCCTCAACCCCAGCAGCAGACCACGCAGACCACGACCACCGCAGCGGGTAGCGCCGCCGACCAGGGCGTACCGGCCAGTGGCCAGGGGAAACAGATTACGGTTAAGACCGATGTGCTTGAGCTGACTATCAACACCCGTGGTGGTGATGTTGAGCAGGCGCTGCTGTTGACCTACCCGAAAGAGCTGAAGTCTACCGAACCGTTCCAGTTACTGGAAACCACGCCTGAATTTATCTACCAGGCGCAGAGCGGCCTGACCGGTCGTGATGGCCCGGATAACCCGGCTAACGGTGCGCGTCCACTGTATAACGTCGAGAATGACACGTTTGTACTGGCTGATGGTCAGAACGAACTGGTTATCCCGATGACCTACACCGACGCGGCAGGCAACACCTTCACCAAAACCTTCACCCTGAAACGCGGTGAGTATGCGGTGAACGTGGGCTACAGCGTACAGAACGCCGGTGCGAAACCGCTGGAAATCTCTACCTTTGGTCAGCTGAAGCAGTCCATCAATCTGCCGTCTCACCGTGACACCGGAAGCAGCAACTTTGCGCTGCATACCTTCCGTGGCGCGGCTTACTCCACGCCAGATACCAAGTACGAGAAATACAAATTCGACACCATTGCCGATAACGAAAACCTGAACGTCAGCTCTAAAGGCGGTTGGGTCGCAATGCTGCAACAGTATTTCGCGACGGCGTGGGTACCGAATAACGACGGTACGAACAACTTCTACACCGCGAACCTCGGCAACGGTATTGCAGCCATCGGCTACAAATCTCAGCCGGTTCTGGTGCAGCCGGGTCAAACCGGTAAGCTGGCAAGCACCCTGTGGGTCGGCCCGGAAATCCAGGACAAAATGGCTGCCGTTGCGCCGCACCTGGATCTGACCGTCGATTACGGTTGGTTGTGGTTCATCTCTCAGCCGCTGTTTAAGCTGCTGAAGTTCATCCACAGCTTCCTGGGTAACTGGGGCTTCTCCATCATCGTTATCACCTTTATCGTTCGTGGCATCATGTACCCGCTGACTAAAGCGCAGTACACCTCCATGGCGAAGATGCGTATGCTACAGCCGAAGATTCAGGCTATGCGTGAGCGTCTGGGCGATGACAAACAGCGTCAGAGCCAGGAGATGATGGCCCTGTATAAAGCAGAGAAAGTAAACCCACTGGGTGGTTGCTTCCCGCTGCTGATTCAGATGCCAATCTTCCTTGCGCTGTACTACATGCTGATGGGTTCCGTTGAGCTGCGCCACGCGCCGTTCGCCCTGTGGATCCATGACCTGTCCGCACAGGACCCGTACTACATCCTGCCGATCCTGATGGGCGTGACGATGTTCTTCATTCAGAAGATGTCGCCGACCACCGTGACCGACCCGATGCAGCAGAAGATCATGACCTTTATGCCGGTCATCTTCACCGTGTTCTTCCTGTGGTTCCCGTCAGGTCTGGTGCTGTACTATATCGTCAGCAACCTGGTGACCATCATCCAGCAGCAGCTGATTTACCGTGGTCTGGAAAAACGTGGCCTGCATAGCCGCGAAAAGAAAAAGTCCTGATTCGGTAAGTTAACGCTAAAATAAGGGCGGTCGATTGACCGCCTTTTTTATTTGAACGAGAGCAACCATGAGCCATAACGACACTATCGTCGCCCAGGCAACCCCACCGGGACGCGGTGGTGTAGGCATTCTGCGCATCTCCGGCCTGAAGGCGCGCGAGGTGGCCGAAGCGGTGCTGGGTAAACTGCCAAAGCCGCGCTACGCTGATTATCTGCCGTTTAAGGATGTCGACGGCACGCCGCTGGACCAGGGCATCGCGCTGTGGTTCCCCGGCCCAAACTCCTTTACCGGCGAAGACGTGCTGGAGCTTCAGGGTCACGGCGGCCCGGTGATCCTCGACCTGCTGTTAAAACGTATTCTGACCCTGCCAGGCCTGCGCATTGCAAAGCCGGGTGAGTTCTCCGAGCGTGCTTTCCTCAACGATAAGCTCGACCTGGCGCAGGCCGAGGCGATTGCCGACCTGATCGACGCCAGTTCCGAACAGGCAGCCCGCTCCGCGCTGAACTCGTTGCAGGGGGCATTTTCCGCACGCGTGAATCACCTTGTGGAAGCACTTACTCACCTGCGAATCTATGTCGAAGCGGCTATCGACTTCCCGGACGAAGAGATCGACTTCCTCTCAGACGGTAAAATTGAAGCTCAGCTCAACCAGGTGATGAACGATCTTGATGCCGTTCGCGCCGAAGCGCGCCAGGGCAGCCTGCTGCGTGAAGGAATGAAGGTGGTGATTGCTGGTCGCCCCAATGCCGGGAAATCGAGCCTGCTGAACGCCCTGGCGGGCCGTGAAGCGGCGATCGTGACCGACATAGCCGGCACCACCCGCGATGTCCTGCGCGAGCATATCCATATAGACGGCATGCCGCTGCACATCATCGACACCGCTGGCCTGCGCGATGCGAGCGATGAAGTCGAGCGTATCGGTATCGAACGCGCCTGGCAGGAGATCGAGCAGGCCGATCGCGTGCTGTTTATGGTGGACGGCACCACAACCGACGCCGTTGACCCGGCTGAAATCTGGCCAGACTTTATCGCCCGTCTCCCGGCTAAACTACCGATCACCGTGGTGCGCAACAAGGCCGACGTTACCGGCGAAACGCTGGGCATCAGCGATGTGAATGGTCACTCACTTATTCGCCTGTCGGCCCGTACCGGGGAAGGCGTGGAAGCCCTGCGTAGCCATCTCAAACAGAGCATGGGCTTCGACACCAGCATGGAGGGGGGCTTCCTGGCGCGTCGTCGTCACTTGCAGGCGCTGGAAGAGGCGGCTCGCCACCTTGAGCAGGGTAAAGCCCAGCTGATCGGCGCGTGGGCCGGTGAACTGCTGGCGGAAGAGCTGCGTCTGGCGCAGCAGAATTTGAGCGAGATCACCGGGGAGTTTACGTCGGACGATCTGCTGGGCCGGATATTCTCGAGCTTCTGTATTGGTAAATGACGCCGGGTTCATAAACGCCCACTAACCTGCATTAACTTCCTGTTAATGCAGGTTTTTATTATCCTCTTATCATTCTCTGGCCGACACCCGAGTCGTTTCAGGCATTGCCATTACCCCCCCAGACTGCTAAAAGTTAATTTTTTGTTAATGGTAATAATCATGACTGCCGAATACACCGTCGTTGAATCTGTTCCTTCAGTCGAAGATTTTTGTCGCTTACGTAGCATATCGGGCTTGTCAGCACGACCGCCAGAAGCAGCCAAAGTGGGTTTGCCACGAAGCTGTTATGGCGTACACATTCTCTGGCAGGGAGTGCCTGTCGGTATGGGACGTATTGTTGGCGACGGAGCATTAAACTTCGAGATAGTCGATATTGCCGTCGATCCCGCTCATCAGGGGCGTGGCCTTGGCCGGCTCATTATGGAAAGCATTATTCACTGGCTGGACCGTCATGCTTACAAAGGCGCTTATGTCTCTCTGGTGGCTGATGTACCGGCACTCTACGCAAAGTTCGGTTTTGAATTAGTCCGGCCGGAAAGTGAGGGAATGGCGAGAGTCTGGGGGTAGTTGCAAGCCTCCTTGTTTAGCAACCCATAGCCGCGTTCAGAAGACAGATCATCGAATACAGTAGCTCACTTATTCAGCCTCCGTTATGGTGATGTCCTGCCAGGAAATCACCATTATCCAAATGGCAACTCGCTTAATCCCCCCATGCCCCCTATCCTGCTTGCCTGCATCTATGGGGGATTTATGGCTCGTTTTCTGTTTTGTAGTTTTGCGCTGGTTCTGCTGTATCCGTCCGGCATTGATATGTATCTGGTGGGGCTACCGCATATTGCCCGCGATCTGGGTGCCAGCGAGGCGCAACTACACATCGCGTTTTCGGCCTACCTCGCGGGAATGGCGTCGTCGATGGTATTTGCCGGGAAAATCGCGGATAAAGCAGGCCGCCAGCCCGTCGCGATTACGGGTGCAGTTATCTTTGCGCTGGCATCAGTACTCTGTTCAGTGGCGCAGGAAAGCACAATGTTCCTGTCAGGACGTTTTATCCAGGGCATTGGCGCAGGCGGCTGTTACGTGGTGGCCTTTGCCATTCTGCGCGATACCTTGAGCGCCCAGCGCCGCGCTAAAGTGCTGTCGATGCTGAACGGCATTACCTGCATCATCCCGGTGCTGGCACCGGTTGTTGGCTACCTGATTATGCTTAAATTTCCGTGGCAGAGCCTTTTCTGGACCATGGCCGCAATGGGCGCCATCGTCTTTATCCTGTCCGTGTTAGTGCTGAAAGAGACCCATCCCGGTTCGCAACAGCCATATCACACCGCAACCCTCCATCCGGCTGAAAAGCTGATGAATCGCTTTTTCCTGAGTCGGCTGACAATCACCACGCTTAGCGTGGCGGTGATCCTTACCTATGTAAACGTTTCCCCGGTGTTGTTGATGGAGACGATGGGCTTCGATCGCGGTGAGTATTCGACGGTGATGGCGCTAACCGCGATGGTCAGCATGGCGGTCTCATTCTCCACGCCCTTTGCGCTCAACATCTTCCGCCAGCGCACGCTGATGCTCGCCTCACAGACGTTGTTTCTCGCCGCAGGCGTGATCCTCGCGACTGCCACCTCACATGCTGTAATGCTGGTGGGCATTACTCTGATCTGCGCCGGATTCTCCGTCGGCTTTGGTGTGGCGATGAGTCAGGCGCTTGGCCCGTTTTCGCTGCGGGCTGGCGTGGCAAGCTCGGTGCTGGGCATTGCGCAGGTCTGCGGTTCGTCACTGTGGATTTGGCTGGCGGCGGTGATCGGCCTTAACGCGCTGAATATGCTGATCGGGGTTCTGATTGGCTGTAGCATACTCTGCATTACCTTACTTATGGTCATCCAGCCCGCGGCGCACTATGAAGAAGCCCATCAGCAGTCTCGATCTTAATCTTTTACTTTGCCTGCAACTTTTGTTGCAGGAGCGCAGCGTCACCAAAGCCGCGAAGCGGATGAACGTGACGCCGTCCGCGGTGAGTAAATCGCTGGCGAAGTTGCGCGACTGGTTCGACGATCCGCTGTTTGTTAAAACGCCTTTAGGGCTACTGCCCACGCCGCTGACGGTGAGTCTGGAACAGGATTTGGCCGACTGGATGCAGATTGGCAACCAGATCCTCGATAAATTCCACCATAGCTCTCCTGGCGGGCTTAAGTTTGTGCTCGCCGCCGAAACACCGCTGATGCTGATCCGCTTTAATACCCTGCTGGAGCAGGTGAATCAGCGTTATCCACAGGCGACGGTGAAGCTGCGCCAATGGGATTACGATTCGCTGGACGCCATTACGCGCGGAGAAGTGGATCTGGGCTTCACCGGGCGTGAAACGCACCCTCGCTCGCGCGAACTGCTAAAGCTGATGCCGTGGTTTATCGACTACGAAATCCTGTTCAGTGACCGTCCGTGCGTGTATTTGCGCGAGGATCATCCCGCGCTCCAGGAAGCGTGGGATCTGGAGACGTTTCTGCGCTACCCGCATATCAGCATCTTCTGGGAACGCAGCGACACCTGGGCGCTCGATGAGGTGCTAAGGGAGATGGGCCGGGAGCGTAACATCGCCATGAGTTTGCCCGGTTTTGAACAGTCGATGTTTATGGCGGCCCAGCCGGATCACAACTACATTGCCACTGCGCCGCACTACTGCCATCACTACAATCAACTCCACCAGCGTAATCTGGTCTGTCTTCCCATTCCCATCGATGAGGCGCAGGCAGAAAAGCTCACCGTCCCCTTCACGCTGATCTGGCATAAACGGAACAGCCATAATCCGAAAATCCTCTGGCTGCGTGAGACGATTAAAGCGCTGTATACCGCACCAGGTCAGGTTTTTGCCTAAGATAATGTAAAGTTCGGTGCTCAGGCTTCTCTTATTTCCATTTACTGATTAAAACAGAAGCTGAGTTAAGCGATAATCATGTAACCGTTTAACCGACTACGACCATTATCAAGGAGCGAAAAATGGCTACGCATTTTGCACGAGGAACATTAACGGAAGGGCATCTCGTATCGGCCAGAATATCTTCAGCCTGTCACAGTGAGGCGCTCAAACTACCTGAACACCGCAGGACGCGGTTTTTAGCTTCCAGAGCGCTCCTCGCAGAACTGCTTTTTATGCTGTACGGCACCAGCGAATTACCGGACATACTCACCCAGCCAGAAGGTCGCCCGGTTTTTGCGGACCCGGCACTCCCCCATTTTTCCATTGCGTACACCGGCAACATTGTTGGCGTCGCGCTGACGACGGAAGGTGATTGCGGCCTGGATATGGAGCTACAACGCGTCACGCGCAGCTTCCATGGTGCTAACGCGCTCGATGAATACCCGCTCTCAAGCAATGAAAAGCTGTGGATACGTAACCAGAACGACCCCGTTGAAGCCAGAGCGCAGCTCATCACCCTTCGCCAGAGCATCCGCAAACTGAGCGGCGCGGCGTCAGACGACGCCAGCCTGTTGCAGCTGCTCCCCGGCTCCGGACGCCTGCGCGCGACAAAAGCCTCGCTGGTAGAGGCGCTCAGCGACGCTGAGGACGTGCTAATCTGGTCCGTTGCGGTGACACCCGCCATCGAACGGCTGAAAATCTGGGAGTTTGACAGCACTCGCGGTTGGCGTAGTCTTCCGGATGTACCTGAGCGCGCCAACGAGCCCGCCGCGCGCCTGATGCGATTAACCAGTTTACCGGCAGAAAAAGCATACACCCATAGCTGATCCGTCCAGGATCATCATGATGAAACAGGAGTAATCATGTCTGATACGTTGAAAGTTGTTACGTTACTGGGAAGCCTGCGCAAAGGTTCTTTTAACGGGATGGTTGCCCGTACGCTGCCGCAGCTGGCGCCTGCGGGAATGGAGATCAGTGCCCTGCCGTCCATTGGCGACATCCCGCTTTATGATGCTGACGTTCAGCAGGAAGAAGGGTTCCCGCAGAGCGTGGAAGCGATAGCCGAGCAAATCCGTCAGGCTGACGGCGTGGTGATTGTGACGCCTGAGTATAACTACTCGGTGCCGGGTGGTCTGAAGAACGCCATTGACTGGCTGTCCCGTTTACCGGAGCAGCCGCTGTCTGGTAAACCTGTGCTGATCCAGACCAGCTCAATGGGCGCCATCGGCGGCGCGCGCTGCCAGTATCACCTGCGTCAGATCCTGGTGTTCCTGGATGCGATGGTGATGAACAAGCCGGAATTTATGGGCGGCGTGATTCAGAACAAGGTCGACCCGCAGACGGGTGAAGTGGTGGATCAGAGTACGCGTGACCATCTCTCTGGCCAGCTGACCGCGTTTGGGGATTATATTAAGCGGGTGAAGGCGTAAGCCCTCACCCTAACCCTCTCCCACGGGGAGAGGGAACTTAGCCCGTAGGTCAGGTAAGCGAAGCGCCACCTGACACCACCAGCATCTTAGTGTGCATCAATAAACACAATCTTCAGCACAAACAGCAGCGCCACAATAATCACGCACGGGCTGAGTTCGCGGAAGCGGCCAGTACCGATTTTCATCACGCAGTAAGAGATAAAGCCCAGCGCGATACCTTCGGTGATCGAGAAGCTGAACGGCATCATCACCGCGGTAATAAATGCCGGAACGGCTTCCGTCAGATCTTCCCACTTCACGCGCGCCAGGCTTGAGGTCATCAGCACGCCGACGTAAATCAGCGCGCCGGCTGCCGCGTATGGTGGCACCATCCCCGCCAGCGGAGAGAGGAAGATCACCAGCAGGAACAGCAGACCCACAACTACCGCCGTCAGGCCGGTACGACCGCCCACGGACACACCGGAAGAGGATTCAATGTAAGCGGTAACAGACGAGGTGCCGATGAAAGAGCCAGCGACGGACGAGATACTATCCACATACAGCGCCTGC
The DNA here is from genome assembly GCF_048283985.1 of Enterobacter cloacae complex sp. 6730903. Taxonomy (NCBI): domain Bacteria; kingdom Pseudomonadati; phylum Pseudomonadota; class Gammaproteobacteria; order Enterobacterales; family Enterobacteriaceae; genus Enterobacter; species Enterobacter cloacae complex sp. 6730903. Next base: position 90,202 of record NZ_JBLVXX010000011.1, read on the forward strand.
TTCATGCGCGGGAATTTGCCTTTTTCATCCGCCAGACCCGCTTTGTCGGTCACGCCAATCAGCGTACCGGAGGAGTCAAACAGGTTGACCAGCATGAAGGAGAAAATCACCCCGGCCAGTCCCAGGTTCAGCGAGCCCGCCAGATCAACGTGGCCAATCACGGTAGAGACGCTCGGTGGCGCAGAGACGATACCGTTGTAATGTACGTCACCCAGCATCCAGCCCAGCAGCGTGGTCACAATGATAGAGACCAGCACCGCAGCATGGATGTTGCGCGATGCCAGGATCGCGATGATAAAGAAGCCCAGCACGCCCAGCAGCACGCTGTGAGAGGTCAGGTTACCAATGCTCACCAGCGTTTCCGGGTTCGCCACGATAACGCCAGCGTTTTTCAGCCCCATCATGCCGATAAACAGACCGATACCGCTGGTGATGCCCACGCGCAGGCTCACGGGAATGTTTGCAATCATCCAGTAGCGCACGCGGAAGATGGTCAGCAGCAGGAGGCCGACCGCGCCCCAGAAAATAGCGCCCATCCCAACCTGCCACGGCAGGCCCATCGCCTGAACCACCACGAACGCAAAGAACGCATTCAGACCCATTGCCGGGGCCAGCGCCACGGGCAGATTAGCGAAAACGCCCATCAGGATGCTGCCAAGGGCCGCGATCAGACAGGTGGTTACAAAGACGGCGCTGGTGTCCATGCCAGCCACGCCCAGAATTTGCGGGTTAACGAAAACGATATAGACCATCGTCAGGAAGGTAGTAAAACCGGCGATCACTTCGGTGCGTGCCGTTGTGCCGTGCTCGCGCAGTTTGAACACGCGCTCAAGCAGCCCCTGACCAGACGTCTGGGTAGTGTGTTGTTGACTCATCATCAATTTCCGAACAAGGAGGGAAAATTCGTCGCTATCCTATACCAAAATGCGACAATAGTGGCGGTTACGGGATACTTTTTTCATTGATTTTGCTTATACGGCAACGATTGCGTCCCGGTGAACTGCCGTACGAAAACGTTAAACTTGTTAAAAGGGAAAGGCATGTCCGGAATTGAAGCGGTATTTTTCGACTGTGACGGTACGCTGGTCGACAGTGAGGTCATTTGTTCCCGCGCGTATGTCGCCATGTTCCAGGAATTTGGTATTACGCTCGATCTCGAAGAGGTGTTTAAACGCTTTAAGGGCGTGAAGCTGTACGAGATCATCGACATCATTAACGAAGAGCACGGGGTGGATCTGGCGAAAGCGGATCTGGAACCGGTGTACCGCGCCGAGGTCGCACGCCTCTTCGACGCCGAGCTGGAAGTTATCGCCGGCGCTAACGCGCTGCTGGATGCGATGACGGTGCCGATCTGCGTGGTCTCTAACGGCCCGGTCAGCAAAATGCAGCACTCGCTCGGCAAGCTGGAGATGTTGCACCACTTCCCGGAAAAACTGTTCAGCGGCTACGATATCCAGCGCTGGAAGCCCGATCCGGCGCTGATGTTCCACGCGGCGAAGGCGATGAACGTCAACGTGGAGAACTGCATTCTGGTGGATGACTCATCTGCCGGCGCGCAGTCAGGGATTGATGCGGGGATGGAGGTGTTTTACTTCTGCGCCGATCCGCACAACAAGCCGATCGACCATCCAAAAGTGACAACCTTTACCGATCTGGCGCAACTGCCAGCGTTGTGGAAGGCGCGCGGGTGGGATATTACGCGTTGAATTAACGTAGGGCGGGTAAGCGTTAGCGCCACCCGCCACACACATCACTCTTTCGGATCTTTGCCTGCCAGCAGCTTGTCCAGTTCGTCGCCGCCCACGTGTCGGAAATCCTGCCCCTTCACGAAGTAGAAGATGTATTCGCAAATGTTCTGGCAACGGTCACCGATACGCTCGATGGAGCGCGCACAGAACAGCGCGGTCAGTACGCTTGGAATGGTACGAGAATCTTCCATCATGTAGGTCATCAGCTGACGCACAATGCCTTCGTATTCCTGGTCAACTTTCTTGTCTTCACGGTAGATACGGACCGCTTCGTCCAGATCCATGCGCGCGAAAGCGTCAAGCACGTCGTGCAGCATCTGCACGGTGTGGCGACCGAGAGACTCCAGGCTCACCAGCAGCGGCTGGTGCTGCTGGGAGAATTTCTCCAGCGCGGTACGGCAGATTTTATCCGCCACGTCGCCGATACGCTCCAGCTCGGCGATGGTTTTGATGATCGCCATCACCAGACGCAGGTCGCTCGCCGTCGGCTGACGCTTCGCAATGATGCGCACGCAGGCTTCGTCGATGGCGACTTCCATCATATTGACGTTGTGGTCGCCTTCAATAACGCGCTTCGCCAGCTCGCTGTCCTGGTTGTGCATCGCCGTAATCGCATCAGAAAGCTGCTGCTCGACCATGCCGCCCATGGTCATCACCTGGGTGCGAATGCTTTCCAGCTCTGCGTTAAACTGGCCGGAAATATGTTTATTAAGATTGAGGTTGTCCATGGTTTCTCCACATGCACTAAGGCAAATCAACCGTAGCGGCCAGTAATATAATCTTCAGTTTGTTTCTTCGCCGGACGGGTGAACAGCGCGTCCGTATCGCTGAACTCAATCAACTCGCCCAGGTACATAAACGCCGTGTGGTCAGAACAACGTGCAGCCTGCTGCATGTTGTGGGTCACGATCACCACGGTGTAATCCTGCTTCAGCTCGGTGATCAGCTCTTCGATACGCCCGGTTGAGATCGGGTCCAGGGCTGAGCACGGCTCATCCAGCAGCAAGACTTCCGGGCGAATGGCGATACCGCGCGCAATGCATAGACGCTGCTGCTGACCACCGGAGAGAGAGTACCCGCTCTGGTGAAGTTTATCTTTGGTTTCGTTCCATAATGCGGCCTTGGTCAATGCCCACTGCACGCGCTCGTCCATATCCGCACGGGAGAGCTTCTCAAACAGACGCACACCAAAGGCGATGTTGTCATAGATCGACATCGGGAACGGCGTGGGTTTCTGGAACACCATCCCCACCTTCGCGCGCAGCAGGGCGATATCCTGGGTATTGGTCAGGATGTTGTCACCGTCCAGCAGAATTTCACCTTCTGCGCGCTGCTCCGGATAGAGCGAATACATTTTGTTAAAGGTGCGCAGCAGCGTGGATTTGCCACAGCCGGACGGACCGATAAATGCCGTTACCTGGTTCTTTGCGATATCCAGGTTGATATTCTTCAGGGCATGGAATTTGCCGTAGTAGAAGTTCAAATCACGAACCTGAATCTTACCCGGGGCAGTATCAACCATACTCATTGACTCATTTCCTCATTCGGCGCCGCGAGCTGCCGCGCCGTAAAAATTTAACCGTGTTTCTTCTTCGCGAAAATGACGCGCGCCAGAATGTTCAGCAACAGTACGCAAAGGGTGATGATCAGCACCCCGGCCCAGGCCAGCTGCTGCCATTCCGCGAATGGGCTCATCGCAAATTTAAAGATCGTCACCGGCAGGTTGGCGATCGGCTGCATCATGTCCGTGCTCCAGAACTGGTTGGAGAGGGCGGTAAACAGCAGCGGTGCGGTTTCACCGGCGATACGGGCGATAGCCAGCAGGATACCGGTCATGATCCCCGAGACGGACGCTTTCAGGGTGATCGCCGAAATCATCTTCCATTTTGGCGTGCCCAGCGCGTAAGCCGCTTCACGCAGGCTGTCCGGTACCAGTTTCAGCATGTTTTCAGTGGTACGAATAACGATAGGCACCTGCAACAGCGCCAGCGCAATCACACCCGCCCAGCCGGAGAAGTGTTCCATTTGCGCCACCACGATGGTGTAAACAAACAGACCTACCACAATCGACGGGGCAGAAAGCAGAATGTCGTTAATAAAGCGGATGACTTCAGCGATCCAGGACTTGCGGCCATACTCCGCCAGATAGATACCCGCCATGATGCCCAACGGCGTACCGAAAACGGTCGCCCACAGGATCAGCAGGCCGCTGCCCGCCAGGGCGTTTGCCAGACCACCACCCGCCGTGTTCGGCGGCGGCGTCATCTCGGTGAACAGCGCCAGGGACATTCCATCAATACCCCGGGTGATGGTGGACATCAGGATCCAGATCAGCCAGAACAGGCCGAACGCCATCGTCGCCATGGAAAGCGTCAGCGCAATGCGGTTTTTAATCCGGCGCTTTGACTGCATTTTGCGACGGGATTCCGCAAGCTGAGCGGTGTTTTGCATGTCGAGAGTCGCCATTAGCGTGCCCCCTCGTTTTTAGCCAGACGCATAATCATCAGCTTGGAGATAGCCAGCACAATAAAGGTGATAACAAACAGGATCAGGCCCAGTTCCATCAGCGCCGCGACGTGCAGCCCGGATTCCGCTTCGGCAAATTCGTTCGCCAGCGCAGAGGTAATACTGTTCCCCGGCATATAAAGCGAGGCGCTGTCGAGCTGGTAGGTGTTGCCGATGATAAAGGTGACCGCCATGGTTTCACCCAGCGCGCGGCCTAAGCCCAGCATAATGCCGCCAATCACCCCATTTTTGGTGAACGGAAGGACGATGCGCCAGATAACTTCCCAGGTGGTGCAGCCGATGCCGTAGGCGGACTCTTTCATCATCACCGGGGTTTGTTCGAAGACATCGCGCATAACCGCCGCAATGTACGGAATGATCATGATGGCGAGGATCACACCTGCCGCCAGAATACCGATACCGAATGCCGGGCCGGAGAACAGCGCCCCCACAAACGGAATGGCAGAGAGAACGTTACCGACCGGCTCCTGGAAGTACGTCGCAAACAGCGGCGCGAAGATAAACAGGCCCCACATGCCGTAAACGATACTTGGGATGGCCGCCAGCAGTTCAATGGCGATACCCAGCGGACGTCGCAGCCAGCCTGGCGCCAGTTCCGTCAGGAACAGGGCAATACCAAAGCTCACCGGAACCGCAATCAGCAGGGCGATAAAAGAGGTCACCAGCGTGCCGTAAATCGGCACCAGCGCACCGTAAATATCGTTCGGCGCATCCCACTCTTTGGTCCACAGGAAGGCGAAACCAAATTTTTGAATGCTCGGCCAGGAGGAGAAAATCAGGGACACGATAATGCCGCCCAGCAGCAATAGCACAATCAGCGCAGCCAGTTTCACCAGCGCGCTGAAAATCATGTCACCTTTTTTACCCGGAGGGTTAAATGCAGGCTTGGTTGCAGCCATAAATTACTCTTCTGTTTGAGACGTTTTTACGAATATGCCCGGTGGCGCTGACGCTTACCGGGCCTACAGAGTAAACCGTAGGGCGGGATCGCTGCGCGCCACCCGCCATCTTCGTTAAATATATCCTGTTAGTACAGTGCTTTACCGCTGCTGTCTTTCACGTTGGTTTTCCATGCAGCACGGATCTGCTCAACCACGCTGTCTGGCAGGCTGGCGTAATCCAGATCGTTAGCCTGTTTGCCGCCATTTTTGTATGCCCAGTCGAAGAACTTCAGCACTTCAGCACCCTGCTCAGGCTTCTTCTGCTCTTTGTGGACCAGAATGAAGGTGGTAGACGTGATAGGCCATGCATCGTCGCCTTTCTGGTTGGTCAGGTCCTGCGCGAAGGATTTGCTCCAGTCAGCGCCTTTCGCGGCGTTGGCGAAGTTCTCTTCGGTCGGGCTAACCGGTTTGCCGTCGGCAGAAACCAGTTTGGTGTAAGCCAGGTTGTTCTGCTTAGCGTAGGCGTACTCTACGTAGCCGATAGAGCCAGGCAGACGCTGTACGAAGGCTGCGATACCGTCGTTGCCTTTACCGCCCAGACCGGTTGGCCAGTTAACGGTAGAGCCGGAACCGACTTTAGATTTCCACTCTTCGTTCACTTTCGCCAGGTAGCTGGTGAACACGAAAGAGGTACCAGAGCCGTCAGCACGACGAACCACCGCGATATTCTGCGAAGGCAGCTTAACGCCCGGGTTCAGCTTAGTGATGGCTTCGTCATCCCATTTTTTGATTTTGCCCAGGTAGATGTCACCCAGGGTTTTGCCGTCCAGCACCAGCTCGCCTGATTTCAGGCCAGGGATGTTAACAGCCAGCACAACGCCGCCGATCACGGTCGGGAACTGGAACAGGCCTTCCTGATTCAGTTTCTCATCAGACAGCGGAGCGTCGGATGCGCCGAAATCAACGGTATTCGCGGTAATTTGTTTTACGCCACCGGAGGAGCCGATACCCTGATAGTTGACCTTGTTACCGGTCTCTTTCTGGTAGGTATCCGCCCATTTGGCATACACCGGCGCAGGGAAGGTTGCACCAGCGCCAGTCAGGCTTGCTGCTGCAAAGGCAGAGAAAGCGCTCATTGATAAGGTCGCGGCGACAACAGTTGCGACAGTGGTACGCATAACTTTCATAATGTCTCCTGCAAGGATTTCGTAAATCATTGTTTAAGTGGCTACGATGAGCAAAATAGGACAAACAGGTGACAGATAAATGTACGAAATATGACAGTTTTATGACAAAGAAAGTTTCACTTAAAGAAAACAAAAAATATCTTTAATTATCATCCACTTAAATGGGAACGTGACGGCAGGATTTCAGTAATATTTTCTTTATGTGACACTGAAAAAATAGCTGAAAATGACAGGTTGTCATAAAAAAAACTCCACCCGAAGGTGGAGTCTGAAGGAGTTATTCTACGGTAACAGACTTCGCCAGATTTCGCGGCTGGTCAACGTCGGTGCCTTTGATCAGCGCGACGTGATAAGCCAGCAGTTGCAGCGGTACGGTGTAGAAGATCGGCGCAATCACCTCTTCCACATGCGGCATCTCGATGATGTGCATGTTGTCGCTGCTGGCGAAACCGGCATCTTTATCCGCAAAGACGTACAGAACACCACCACGGGCGCGCACTTCTTCGATGTTAGATTTCAGTTTTTCCAGCAGTTCGTTGTTCGGTGCCACCACGATAACCGGCATATCCGCGTCGATCAGCGCCAGCGGGCCATGTTTCAGTTCACCTGCCGCGTAAGCTTCAGCATGAATGTAAGAGATCTCTTTCAGTTTCAGCGCGCCTTCCAGCGCAATCGGATACTGATCGCCACGCCCCAGGAACAGGGAGTGATGTTTGTCAGAGAAGTCTTCAGCCAGCGCCTCAATGCGTTTGTCCTGAGACAGCATCTGCTCGATACGGCTCGGCAGCGCCTGAAGGCCATGCACGATGTCGTGTTCAACGGAGGCATCCAGACCTTTCAGACGCGCCAGTTTCGCCACCAGCATCAGCAGAACGGTCAGCTGAGTGGTGAACGCCTTGGTGGAAGCCACGCCAATTTCAGTACCGGCTTTGGTCATCAGTGCCAGATCGGATTCACGTACCAGCGAAGAGCCCGGCACGTTACAGATGGCCAGCGAGCCCAGGTAACCCAACTCTTTAGACAGACGCAGCGCCGCCAGGGTATCAGCCGTTTCGCCAGACTGAGAAAGGGTGATCATCAGGCTGTTACGACGCACCGCAGATTTGCGATAGCGGAACTCAGACGCGATTTCCACATCACACGGCACGCCCGCCAGGGATTCAAACCAGTAGCGCGAGACCATACCGGAGTTATAAGAGGTACCGCAGGCCACGATCTGAATGTGCTCGACTTTGCTCAGCAGTTCGTTGGCATTGGCGCCCAGCTCGCTCAGATCCACTTCACCATGGCTGATGCGACCGGTCAGGGTGTTTTTAATGGCGTTTGGCTGTTCGTAGATCTCTTTCTGCATGTAGTGACGGTAAGCGCCTTTGTCGCCCGCGTCGTATTGCAGGTTTGATTCGATTTCCTGACGCTTAACCTGCTCGCCTTTGGTGTCGAATACGGTCACGCTGCGACGTGTCACCTCGGCAATGTCTCCCTCTTCCAGGAAGATAAAGCGACGGGTAACCGGCAGCAGCGCCAGCTGGTCGGAAGCGATAAAGTTTTCACCCATGCCCAGACCAATCACCATCGGGCTACCGGAACGCGCGGCCAGCAGCGTGGACGGGTCGCGGGAATCCATGATCACCGTACCGTAAGCACCACGCAGCTGAGGAATAGCGCGCAGCACCGCATCACGCAGTGTACCGCCCTGTGCCAGCTCCCAGTGCACCAGGTGAGCAATCACTTCGGTGTCGGTTTCAGAGACGAAGGTATAGCCGCGCGCTTTCAGTTCTTCACGCAGCGGTTCGTGGTTTTCGATAATGCCGTTATGCACCACCACGATGTGTTCAGACACATGCGGGTGTGCGTTGCCTTCAGATGGCTCACCGTGGGTCGCCCAGCGGGTATGCGCAATACCGGTGCCACCGTGCAGCGGATGTTCTTCCGCAGCCTGGGCCAGCATCTGCACTTTACCGAGACGGCGCAGACGGGTCATATGACCTTCTGCATCAACGACAGCCAGACCGGCAGAGTCGTAACCACGGTATTCCAGACGACGTAAACCTTCGAGAAGGATTTCAGCAATATCACGCTGCGCAACTGCGCCAACAATTCCACACATAGTTAGATTTCCTGATTATGGCGTTATGCCATGCGTTGTCGCTGACCTGTATTTGCCCTTTCCGGGCGCCCCGAGCCTTGTAGAGAGTGGGGTTATTTTTATGGGTACTGCTTATGGGGGGAGATATATATTTATCTCCTCTCCCGGGTTTGCCTGATGTCGGCTACGCCTTATCAGGCCTACTCAATCGTAGGGCGGGTAAGCATAGGGCCACCCGCCTTGTTGTTACTTCTGCTTCACCGGGCGTTTCCAGCCCTGCTTGCTGACCTGCGGAACGCGGCTTAACACCAGCTCGTTCTCGGCCACATCGCGCGTAACGGTTGTTCCGGCAGCAATGGTCACGCCTTTGCCCACGGTGACAGGCGCCACCAGCTGGGTATCGGAGCCTACAAACACGTCATCACCGATGATGGTTTTAAACTTATTGGCGCCGTCATAGTTACAGGTGATGGTTCCAGCACCGATGTTTACGTTGTCGCCAATTTCCGCATCGCCCAGATAGGTCAGATGACCGGCTTTCGAGCCCTTACCCAGACGCGCTTTTTTCATTTCCACGAAGTTACCTACGTGAGCGCCTTCCAGCAGCTCAGCGCCCGGGCGCAGACGCGCAAACGGGCCAATGGTACATGCCGCCTTAAGATGGGCATCTTCCACCACGCTGTACGGGCTGATTTCGCAGTCGTCACCGATCACGCTGTTTTTAATCACACAGCCGGTGCCGATTTTGACGCGGTTGCCCAGCGTGACGTTACCTTCCAGGATAACGTTAGTATCTATTTCAACGTCACGTCCGTGGGTCAGCGTGCCACGCAGATCGAAACGCGCCGGATCGCGCAGCATCACGCCCGCGAGCAGCAGCTTTTCGGCCTGCTCGGACTGATAAATACGCTCAAGACGGGAAAGCTGGAGGCGATTGTTCACGCCGTCCGTTTCGCTGATGCGCGCCGGATGAACGGCGGCAATTTCACGCCCTTCGTGGTACGCCATCGCAATAATATCGGTGATGTAGTACTCACCCTGCGCGTTGTTGTTATTAAGCTTAGACAGCCAGCGCTTCATATCCGCACCGTTCGCAATCAGGATGCCGGTGTTGATCTCCTGAATCTGGCGCTGTTCGTCAGTGGCATCTTTATGCTCAACAATCCCCGTCACGTTGCCGTTTTCACGCGTAATGCGGCCATAGCCGGTTGGATCGTCCAGCACGACGGTCAACAAACCGATGCCGCCCTGCGGTTTGGCTTCACGCAGGCGAGTGAGGGTTTCAACGGAGATCAGCGGGACGTCGCCGTAGAGCATCAGGATATCTTCATCATCAGCGAAGAAGGGTGCAGCCTGCTGCATTGCATGACCTGTACCCAGCTGTTCTGCCTGTAGCACCCAGTTGAGATTGTCGTCACGCAGCGTTTTTTTCAGCAGATCGCCGCCGTGTCCATAAACCAGATGTACCTGGCTGGCGCCTAATTCATTAGCTGCATCAATAACATGCTGCACCATTGGCTTTCCTGCCAGCGTGTGGAGCACTTTAGGCAGATCGGAATACATGCGGGTACCTTTGCCTGCGGCAAGGATCACCACGCTCATCGCACTGTTTAACATACGCATCCTGACGGTAGTTTGTGTGAGAAGTAAAAACGTTTGATGCTTAAAATTCTACATCTTTTTCATCATGAATTAAGGCCGAAAAAAAAAGCCAGCCTGGGATCCAGACTGGCTTTTGTGCTTTTCAAGCCGGTGTTACATCGCTTTTTTGGTCAACTCGATAACGCGCAGTTTCGCGATCGCTTTGGCCAGCTCCGCAGACGCCTGAGCGTAATCCACGTCACCATGAGAGCTGTTAATGTGCTCTTCAGCCTTACGCTTCGATTCCAGGGCTCGCGCTTCGTCGAGATCCTGGCCACGAATAGCGGTATCGGCCAGAACGGTCACACTGCCTGGCTGCACTTCAAGAATGCCGCCGGACAGATAGATAAACTCTTCATGACCGAACTGTTTAACGATGCGGATCATACCAGGCTTAATGGCGGTGAGCAGCGGTGCGTGACCCGGGAAAATACCCAGTTCACCTTCACTACCCGTTACCTGGATTTTCTCGACCAGACCAGAGAACATTTGTTGCTCTGCGCTGACGACGTCCAGGTGGTAAGTCATTGCCATATCACCCTCCGATTAAGGCGTTAAAGTTTTTTGGCTTTTTCCACGGCTTCTTCGATGGAACCAACCATGTAGAACGCCTGCTCTGGCAGGTGATCGTATTCGCCTTCCATGATGCCTTTAAAGCCACGGATGGTGTCTTTCAGGGAAACGTATTTACCTGGAGAACCGGTGAATACTTCCGCAACGAAGAACGGCTGGGACAGGAAGCGCTGGATCTTACGCGCACGTGCTACCACCAGTTTGTCTTCTTCAGACAGTTCATCCATACCCAGGATGGCGATGATGTCTTTCAGTTCCTGATAACGTTGCAGCAGGGACTGTACGCCACGCGCGGTGTCGTAGTGCTCCTGGCCAACAACCAGTGGATCCAGCTGACGGCTGGTGGAGTCCAGCGGGTCAACGGCCGGGTAGATACCCAGAGACGCGATCTGACGGCTCAGTACCACGGTTGCATCTAAGTGAGCAAAGGTGGTGGCTGGGGATGGGTCAGTCAAGTCATCCGCAGGTACGTATACCGCCTGAACGGAGGTGATAGAACCGGTTTTGGTAGAGGTGATACGTTCCTGAAGAACACCCATCTCTTCCGCAAGCGTAGGCTGATAACCTACCGCTGAAGGCATACGACCCAGCAGTGCAGATACTTCCGTACCGGCCAGGGTGTAACGGTAGATGTTATCAACGAACAGCAGAACGTCACGGCCTTCGTCACGGAACTTCTCAGCCATCGTCAGGCCAGTCAGCGCAACGCGCAGACGGTTTCCTGGTGGCTCGTTCATCTGGCCGTAAACCAGGGATACTTTATCCAGAACGTTGGAGTCGGTCATTTCGTGGTAGAAGTCGTTACCCTCACGAGTACGTTCACCTACGCCCGCAAACACGGAGTAACCGGAGTGCTCGATCGCGATGTTACGGATCAGCTCCATCATGTTTACGGTTTTACCTACACCCGCACCACCGAACAGACCGACTTTACCGCCCTTCGCGAACGGACACATCAGGTCGATAACTTTGATGCCGGTTTCCAGCAGTTCCTGAGAGCTGGACAGCTCTTCGTAGGAAGGTGCCGCGCGGTGGATAGCCCAACGCTCTTCTTCACCGATGTCGCCTTTCATGTCGATTGGTTGACCCAATACGTTCATGATACGACCCAGTGTTGCTTTACCTACCGGGACTTCGATCGGGTGCTCAAGGTCTTTTACTTCCAGACCACGACGCAGACCGTCGGAAGAACCCATGGCGATGGTACGCACGATACCGCCGCCGAGCTGCTGCTGAACTTCCAGCACCAGGCTCTCGTTACCATTCTGTACCTCAAGCGCGTCGTACACGCGTGGTACGGCGTCCTGAGGGAACTCGACGTCCACCACGGCGCCGATTACCTGGACAATCTTTCCAGTAGCCATCTTGAATCCTCTACGTAATTCGTAAACCTGGTTAAACCGCGGCGGCCCCCGAGACGATCTCGGTGAGTTCCTGAGTAATGCTGGCCTGACGAGCTTTGTTGTAAACCAACTGCAGCTCTTTAATCAGGCTGCCGCCATTATCGGTCGCGGCTTTCATCGCCACCATTCGTGCGGCCTGCTCGCTGGCCAGGTTTTCTACAACGCCCTGATAAACCTGAGATTCAACGTAACGACGCAGCAGGGTATCCAGCAGCGGTTTCGGATCGGGTTCATACAGGTAATCCCAGGCTTTCTGTTTCAGCTCGTCATCTTCTGATGCCGGTAACGGCAGCATCTGAGTGAGCGTAGGCACCTGAGACATGGTGTTAATAAATTTGTTGCTGACAACGTACAGTCTGTCCAGACGGCCTTCATCGTAGGCCTGCAACATCACTTTAACCGGGCCGATCAGTTCGGACAGGGACGGGTTATCACCCATACCGGTCACCTGAGCGACAATGTTGCCGCCAACGGAGTTAAAGAAAGAGACGCCTTTAGAGCCAATCAGTGCCAGATCGCACTGAACGCCTTTATCGGACCAGCCTTTCATATCCGCCAGCAGTTTTTTGAACAGGTTAATGTTCAAGCCGCCACACAGACCACGGTCAGTCGACACCACCAGGTAGCCCACGCGCTTAACGTCGCGTTCTTCCAGGTAAGGGTGCTTATATTCCAGATTACCGTTTGCAAGGTGACCAATCACTTTGCGCATGGTCTCTGCATAAGGACGGCTGGCCGCCATGCGATCCTGCGATTTACGCATTTTGGAAGCGGCGACCATCTCCATCGCTTTAGTGATCTTTTGCGTGTTCTGGACGCTTGCGATCTTACTACGTATCTCTTTTGCGCCGGCCATGAGCTTCTCCTCAATGCCAGACGGCTTGTCCTGAGACAAGCCGCCGGACGATTACCAGGATTGGGTTGCTTTGAAGGAATCGAGGATAGCTTTCAGCTTGCCTTCGATTTCGTCGTTATAGCCACCGGTCTGGTTGATCTCTTGCATCAGCGGAGCGTGATCACGGTCGACGTAAGCCAGCAGAGCGGCTTCGAAGCTACCGATTTTCGCCAGTTCCACATCTTCGAGGTAACCGCGTTCAGCCGCGAACAGTACCAGGCCCTGCTGAGCAACAGACATTGGCGCGTACTGTTTCTGCTTCAGCAGTTCGGTCACTTTCTGACCGTGGCTCAGCTGTTTACGGGTTGCTTCGTCCAGATCGGATGCGAACTGAGAGAACGCAGCCAGTTCACGATACTGTGCCAGCGCGGTACGGATACCACCGGACAGTTTCTTGATGATCTTGGTCTGAGCAGCACCACCCACACGGGATACGGAGATACCCGGGTTAACCGCCGGACGAATACCGGAGTTAAACAGGTTGGTTTCCAGGAAGATCTGACCATCGGTAATGGAGATTACGTTGGTCGGAACGAACGCAGAAACGTCACCCGCCTGGGTTTCAATGATCGGCAGAGCGGTCAGAGAACCTGTTTTACCCTTCACTTCACCTTTGGTGAAGTTCTCGACGTATTCCGCGTTAACGCGGGAAGCACGCTCCAGCAGACGAGAGTGGAGGTAGAATACGTCGCCCGGGAATGCTTCACGTCCTGGTGGACGACGGAGCAGCAGGGAAACCTGACGATAAGCAACGGCCTGTTTAGACAGGTCATCGTATACGATCAGCGCATCTTCACCGCGGTCACGGAAGTATTCGCCCATTGCGCAACCGGCGTATGGCGCCAGGTATTGCAGTGCAGCAGATTCAGACGCGGTTGCTACCACAACGATGGTGTTAGACAGTGCGCCGTGCTCTTCCAGTTTACGAACCACGTTGGAAATGGTGGACGCTTTCTGGCCGATAGCCACGTACACACATTTGATGCCGGAATCACGCTGGTTGATGATGGCGTCGATAGCCATCGCGGTTTTACCGGTCTGACGGTCACCGATGATCAGTTCACGCTGACCACGACCGATTGGGATCATGGCGTCAACGGACTTATAACCCGTCTGCACTGGCTGATCAACGGACTGACGGTCGATAACGCCTGGTGCGATAACTTCGATTGGGGAGAAGCCATCGTGCTCAACCGGACCTTTACCGTCGATTGGCGCACCCAGGGTGTTAACAACGCGACCCAGCAGGCCACGGCCAACCGGTACTTCCAGAATACGGCCAGTACACTTAACCTTCATGCCTTCGGCGAGGTCAGCGTATGGACCCATCACAACGGCACCTACGGAGTCGCGCTCCAGGTTCAGTGCGATAGCGTAACGGTTACCCGGCAGGGAAATCATCTCACCCTGCATACAATCGGCCAGGCCGTGGATGCGGATAACACCGTCACTTACAGAAACAATAGTACCTTCGTTGTGAGCTTCACTCACAACATTGAACTGAGCAATGCGCTGCTTGATCAGTTCGCTGATTTCGGTGGAATTCAGTTGCATGCTCCAGTCCCCTTAAGACTGCAAGACGTCTGCAAGGCGCTCAAGACGGCCGCGTACGCTGCCATCAATGACCATATCACCCGAGCGGATGATTACGCCTGCCATTACAGACTTATCGATTTTGCAATTCAGCTTAACTTTGCGTGACAGACGTTTTTCCATCGCGGCGGTGATTTTCGCAAGCTGTTCGTCACTCAGTTCAGTCGCGGAAGTTACTTCAACTTCTGCGGTAGCTTCACTAAGGGCACGTAAGTGCTCAAACTGCTCGAGAACATCCGGGAGCACACGGAGACGACCATTTTCCGCCATCACCTTAATCAGGTTCTGGCCGTTGGCATCCAGTTGCTCTCCGCACACGGCGATAAACGACGCGGCGAGGGTTTCAGGCGCTAACGCACCAGAAAGCAACTCGGCCATTTGTTCGTTTTTCGTCACCTCAGCGGCAAACGCCAGCATATTCTGCCAGCGATCGACATTTTGGTGTTCGACAGCAAAGTCAAAAGCTGCTTTGGCGTAGGGGCGAGCTACCGTAACAAATTCAGACATCAGCCCCTCCCTCCTTACAGTTCAGCGACAAGTTTGTCCACGATGTCGCTGTTAGCAGCTTCATCCACGGAACGTTCGATGATCTTCTCGGCGCCAGCAACAGCCAGAATCGCAACCTGCTTACGCAGTTCTTCACGAGCACGTTTACGCTCAGCTTCAATTTCAGCCTGAGCCTGTGTCACGATCTTAGTACGTTCCTGTTCTGCTTCAGCTTTGGCTTCGTCCAGGATCTGAGAACGGCGTTTGTTAGCCTGTTCAATGATTACCTGAGCTTCAGCTTTCGCTTTTTTCAGCTGGTCTGTCGCGTTGGCCTGTGCAAGGTCCAAATCTTTCTTAGCGCGTTCTGCGGAAGCCAGACCGTCAGCAATTTCTTTCTGACGTTTTTCGATGGCAGCCATTAAAGGCGGCCATACATACTTCATGCAGAACCAGACAAAGAGAATAAACGCGATGGCCTGGCCGAGGATTGTTGCGTTCATGTTCACAGCACAATACCTCTTAAATTTCTGTGGCTTGGGGTTTTAAAACAACTACTACGCGACAGCAAACATCACGTACAGACCCAGACCTACAGCGATCATTGGGATTGCATCCACCAGACCCATAACGATAAAGAACTGAGTACGCAGCAGAGGAATCAGATCAGGTTGACGCGCTGCGCCTTCCAGGAATTTGCCCCCGAGGATGCCGATACCGATCGCAGCACCGATAGCCGCCAGACCCATCATCACAGCGGCAGCCATGTACAGCAGATCCATATTCAGGTTTTCCATGACAGTCTCCAGTTTGTTTCAATTAAAACGTAGTAGTGTTGGTAAAAAATCAGTGCTCTTCAGACGCCATCGACAGATAGACGATCGTCAGAACCATGAAGATAAAGGCTTGCAGCGTAATGATCAGGATGTGGAAAATGGCCCATGGCACATTCAGAATCCACTGTGACCACCACGGCAGAAGACCCGCGATCAGAATGAAAATCAGCTCACCCGCATACATGTTGCCGAACAGTCGCAGACCCAGTGAAACAGGTTTGGACAGCAGGCTAACGCCTTCCAGGATCAGGTTGACCGGAATAAACGCCCAGTGGTTGAACGGCTGCAAGGTAAGCTCTTTCACAAAGCCGCTTACGCCTTTCATTTTGATGCTGTAGAACAGAATGAGGATAAATACGCCCAGCGCCATCGACAGGGTGATGTTCACGTCGGCAGACGGAACCACGCGCAGTGCAGGCAGGCCGAGTACGTGCTCACCGATCCAAGGTAAGAAATCGATAGGCAGGAGGTCCATCAGGTTCATCAGGAAGACCCAAACGAACACGGTCAGGGCCAGCGGAGCAATCAGTTTGCTCTTACCATGGTACATGTCTTTCACGCTGCCATGGACGAAGCCGATGATCATCTCGATGAACGTCTGGAATTTCCCTGGAACACCGCTGGTCGCCTTTTTAGCAACGCTGCGGAACATGGCCAGGAACAGAAGACCCAAAACCACCGAGAAGAACATGGAGTCGATGTTGATCGTCCAGAAGGTGGCCGGGGGGTTATGTGGATCCACCAGCGAGAATGTACGCAGGTCCAGCTGAAGGTTATTCAGATGGTGACCTATGTAATCCTGCGGCGTCATATTTTCTGAAGCCATGATGCCTTTTACCCTTTGTTATTGATTACAGCTGGAGCCAGAACTTGTACCACCAGCACCAAAACCCACGTTGCTATCAGCGGCATGAATACCACTTTCAAAACCGCCAGCGCCATCACCAGTAGAGCAAAGGTCAGCAACACCTTACACACTTCGCCGAGAGCGAAGGACCAGGCCACGCGGCCTTTGGCGGGTGTATGCGCCTGATGACGCCAGGCAAAAATCATAAACAACACGTTTGGCAGAACCACCGCCAAACCTCCGCACGCGGCGGAGATGCCCCAGAAGGGGTCTTTGAGGCTAAACAGCAGTCCACTTGCTATCACAGCCAGAAACTGAATGAACAGAAGCTTACGAGCAACGTTTCTACTCAAGAGCGACACAGACATCACGTTTTTACTCCTGCTCCCTTCGAGGTATGCCGCGTGTCGTATAAAACGTCCTTTAAGGCTCAGAGTCAAGCATCAAAAAGCGGTCAAATTATACGGTGCGTACCCGTGATTTCAAACATTAAGTAGCGAAAAGGTGAATAAATGTTTAAATATTTTTCCCCAGTCCTATTTTTCAACTTTTGACCTAAGTGCCGACCTTCAGGCAAAACTGCAAACAGCGCGGAAACGTTGGTGATAAAGCGTGCACGAGATCACAAAATACACATTTGCGATAAAGTGGTATTTATCAAAGACGTAAAACGATTTATTTCATCTGTATGAAATTAAAGCAAAAAAATCGCAACTATTTTTAAAACAGAGCCGTATACAACAAAAACCTTTTATTGACATTCTTAATAAATATTTAACATTCCATTCTTGTTGCCTTTACCCACTTTTAGCAGGCTGATATTTTCATGGTTGATTATCCTCAGAGTGAACAACTCACTTCAGGTTAACCATAAGAAAACCCATGGTAATAACAAGGTTAAATTAACAACGGCCAAAACAGACGGGATGTGCTGCTTTTTAACACGATCAGAACAGCACAAATTCCACATTTTTTATTAATTTTTAAAAAGTGTTTGGCTTAATTATCACCAGATGACGCTCACCTTCGAGCTGAGGGATCTGAAGTTTCTCAATGGATTCGACAGCAAAACCGTCCGGAAGCTGCTCGATTTCGTCCCCCGGAAGTTGCCCTTTCAGCGCATAAAAACGCCCCTTCTCCGCCGGCAGGTGTTTGCACCAGCTCACCATGTCATTGAGTGACGCAAATGCGCGGCTGATAACGCCGTCAAACGGTGGCTCAGCTGGGAACTCCTCTACCCTGCTCTGCACGGGCGTGATGTTTTCCAGCTTCAGCTCATGCTGGACCTGGCGTAAAAAGCGTACGCGCTTACCCAGGCTGTCCAGCAGCGTGAAATGGCTTTCCGGTCGAACAATAGACAACGGAACGCCCGGCAAGCCCGGACCGGTGCCCACGTCGATAAAACGTTCACCGTTCAGGTAAGGCGCCACGACGATGCTATCGAGGATATGGCGAATCAGCATCTCGTTGGGATCGCGTACGGAGGTGAGGTTGTATGCTTTATTCCATTTGTTCAGCATATCGACATAGGCCACCAGCTGATTTTTCTGGTGATCGGTGAGCGAAATACCTGCCTGTTCCAGCAGACGAGAGAGTTTATTGAGCACGGTGGATACCTGTTGAGAGTTTTTTTGCCCGGTGGCGCTGCCGCTTACCGGGCCTACGAATAAGTAGGGCGGGTCAGCGAAGCGCCACCCGCCAAAAGCAATGTCAATTACGCGCTGCGGCGCAGCATACCCTGCTTTTTCAGCCACACCAGCAGAATCGAAATCGCGGCAGGTGTGACGCCGGAGATACGTGAGGCCTGGCCAATCGACACAGGTTTGTGATCGTTCAGCTTAGCGATCACTTCGTTGGAAAGCCCCGTCACCTGACGATAGTCCAGCATTTCCGGCAGCAGCGTGTTTTCGTTGCGCTGCTGTTTTTCGATCTCATCCTGCTGACGCGCGATGTAACCTTCGTATTTCACCTGGATCTCGACCTGTTCAGCCGCTTCAGCGTCTTCAAGGCCCGGTGCGAACGCGGTCAGTTTGACCAGATTCTCGTAGGTGACTTCAGGACGGCGCAGCAGATCTTCCCCGCTGGCTTCGCGCGACAGCGGTGCTGTTAAGTGAGCGTTTACTTCGGCAGCGGTTTCCGCCTGCGGATTCACCCAGGTGGTTTTCAGGCGCTGACGTTCCTGTTCTATACGCTCCAGCTTCTCGTTGAAGCGCGCCCAGCGTTCGTCATCCACCAGTCCCAATTCGCGGCCTACCTCGGTCAGACGCAGATCGGCATTGTCTTCGCGCAGCATCAGGCGATATTCCGCACGAGAAGTAAACATGCGGTACGGTTCTTTGGTCCCCAGCGTGCAGAGATCGTCGACCAGAACGCCCAGGTAAGCCTGAGAACGCGCCGGTGCCCAGCCCTCTTTCTCGGCAGAGAAGCGAGCAGCGTTCAGACCGGCCAGCAGCCCTTGCGCGGCAGCTTCTTCGTACCCGGTGGTGCCGTTAATCTGGCCTGCGAAGAACAGACCCTGGATGAATTTGCTTTCCAGCGTCGGCTTCAGGTCACGCGGATCGAAGAAATCGTACTCAATAGCGTAGCCAGGGCGAACGATCTTCGCGTTTTCCATGCCCTGCATCGAACGCACAATCTGCATCTGCACGTCGAACGGCAGGCTGGTGGAGATGCCGTTCGGGTAAATTTCGTTAGAGGTCAGCCCTTCCGGCTCGAGGAAGATCTGGTGCTGATTACGATCGGCAAAGCGCATCACTTTGTCTTCGATCGACGGGCAATAACGTGGGCCGATCCCTTCGATCACACCGGCGTACATTGGGCTGCGATCGAGATTATTGCGGATCACGTCATGGGTTTTTTCATTGGTGTGCGTGATGTAGCACGGCACCTGCTGCGGATGTTGCGCCGCATTGCCCATGAACGAGAACACCGGCATCGGGTTATCGCCGTGCTGCTGTGCGAGCACGCTGAAATCAATGGTGCGCGCATCAATACGCGGCGGCGTACCGGTTTTCAGGCGGCTTACGCGCAGCGGCAGTTCACGCAGACGACGAGATAACGGAATCGACGGCGGATCGCCAGCACGGCCACCGCTGTAGTTGTCCAGACCAATATGGATTTTACCGTCCAGGAATGTCCCGACCGTCAGCACCACCGCTTTTGCGCGGAACTTGAGACCCATCTGGGTCACGGCGCCAACAACACGATCGTTCTCCACGATAAGATCTTCTACCGCCTGCTGGAAGATCATCAGGTTCGGTTGGTTTTCCAGCGCGGTGCGCACAGCCTGACGGTAAAGCACGCGGTCTGCCTGTGCACGGGTGGCGCGAACAGCCGGACCTTTACTCGCGTTTAGTATCCTAAACTGGATGCCTGCATGATCGATCGCTTTCGCCATCAGGCCGCCAAGTGCATCCACTTCTTTTACCAGGTGTCCTTTCCCAATGCCGCCAATCGCCGGATTACAGGACATTTGTCCCAGCGTGTCGATATTGTGTGTCAAAAGCAGGGTCTGCTGACCCATTCGCGCTGCGGCCATTGCGGCCTCAGTGCCTGCGTGACCCCCGCCAATGATGATGACGTCAAAAGGATCCTGATAAAACATGGTGGTCTGCCTCGCGTAAAGCGGTATGAAAATGGATTGAAGCCCGGGCCGTGGATTCTACTCAACTTTAGTCTTTCGAGAAAGCATTGGGATCCTGGGCTATTAAAAAGAAGATCTTTTTATTTAGAGATCTGTTCTATTGTGATCTCTTATTAGGATCGCAGACCTTTGTGGATAAGTCCGATCCCATAAATAAGATCATGCAGTTAGGAAGGATCGTTTGCTGTGAATGATCGGTGATCCTGGACCGTATAAGCTGGGATCAGATCGCCACTTTATGCACAGGTCAAAAACTAAACCAACGTTGTTCTTTGGATAACTACGGCTTAATACGAGCTTTTAACCAGAGTTATCCACATCTGATCGCACGATCTTTAATCGTTTTTGAGTAAATTTTTCCATTCCGCGAGCCAGATCTCGGCTGGATCTTCGGGAATGTCATGATCGAGGATGTTGATCTTCAGCGTTTCACCCAGCTGTTTTGCTCCGCAGGCGGTCACCGCAGCTTCTACTTTCTCTATAGCGCCACAGAAAGTGTCATATTCACGGCTGCCGATCCCCACAGCGCCAAACCGGACGTTTGACAGATCGGGCTGTTGTTCCAGCAGTTCGTCATATAAAGGTTGCAGGTTATCCGGCAGATCGCCCGCGCCGTGCGTGGAGGTGATCAGCAGCCAGACCCCATCAGTCGGGAGATCTTCCAGCAGCGGTCCGTGCAGCGTTTGTGTAGAAAAGCCCGCATCTTCCAGCTTCTCAGCCAGATGTTCCGCTACATATTCCGCACCGCCCAGGGTGCTGCCGCTGATAAGAGTAATGTCCGCCATTGATCGCTCGCTCAGATAAAGAGGCGGCCATTGTACGCTGTGAACGAGCTGGGATCTACCTGTGGAAAATGTGGGAATGAAATTGCCCGATCACGGGCGGATAGTACGCATGATCGGGTTTTGCAGGGAGATCAGGGTTTCAGTGGACTGAATTTCATCGATTGTTTGGATCTTGTTGATAAGTACCTGCTGGAGGGCGTCGATGGATCGGCACATGACCTTTATAAAGATGCTGTAGTGCCCGGTGGTGTAGTACGCCTCGGTAACTTCATCCAGCGCGTTCAGTTTCTCCAGCGCGGAGGGGTAATCTTTGGCGCTTTTCAGAATAATGCCAATGAAGCAGCAGACGTCGTAGCCGAGCTGCTTCGGACTGACATCTATACGTGCGCCGGTGATGATCCCGGCCTGCTTCATTTTCTCGACGCGAACGTGAATGGTCCCCGGGCTGACGCCAAATTGTTTCGCCAGTTCGGCATACGCGGTGCGTGCGTTGGCCATTAGCGCTTCCAGAATGCCGCGGTCCAGATTGTCGATCTGATAATTTTCCATAGGTTTTTCTTATGAAGATTAATGATTCCTTCTATTCTAGCGTCTTATTTTAACGAATCAAAAGTGAAGGCGGCTTTTTGTTGATGGGTTATTGAATTAAGCGCCTGCTCTGTTGCTTAATCAGTATCAACAGGACGCAGGAGTATAAATAATGAAAACCGCTTACATCGCAAAACAACGCCAGATCAGTTTCGTTAAATCCCATTTTTCCCGCCAGCTGGAAGAGAAGCTTGGCCTTATTGAAGTTCAGGCGCCGATTCTGAGCCGCGTGGGTGACGGGACGCAGGATAACTTGTCTGGTTGCGAAAAAGCGGTACAGGTAAAAGTGAAAACACTGCCAGACGCCCAGTTCGAAGTGGTTCATTCCCTGGCGAAGTGGAAGCGTCAAACCCTGGGACAACACGACTTCAGCGCGGGCGAAGGGCTTTACACGCACATGAAAGCCCTTCGCCCCGATGAAGACCGCCTTTCCCCGATTCACTCTGTCTACGTTGACCAGTGGGACTGGGAGCGCGTAATGGGAGATGGCGAGCGTCACGTCGGTACGCTGAAATCCACCGTTGAGGCGATCTACGCCGGGATCAAAGCAACCGAAGCGGCCGTGAGCAAAGAGTTTGGTCTGGCACCGTTCCTGCCGGAAACGATCCACTTTGTCCACAGTCAGGAATTGCTGAGCCGTTTCCCGGATCTGGATGCCAAAGGCCGTGAACGCGCGATTGCCAAAGAGCTGGGCGCGGTATTCCTGATCGGCATTGGCGGGAAATTGTCTGATGGTAAACGTCACGACGTCCGGGCGCCGGATTACGATGACTGGAGCACCGTGGGCGAAAGCGAATATGCCGGTCTGAACGGCGATATTCTGGTCTGGAACCCGGTTCTGGAAGATGCGTTTGAACTCTCTTCGATGGGGATCCGCGTGGATGCTGAAGCACTGAAGCGTCAGCTGGGCGTGACCGGTGATGAAGATCGTCTGCAACTGGAGTGGCACCAGGCGCTGCTGCGCGGTGAAATGCCGCAGACCATCGGCGGTGGGATTGGCCAGTCTCGTCTGACCATGCTGCTGCTGCAACTGTCTCACATTGGTCAGGTACAGTGTGGGGTCTGGCCGCAGCAGGTACGTGAGAGCGTCGGTTCTCTTCTTTAATTAACGTCGCCAGCGTCTGAGCAGGCGGCTACGCAACCCGGTATCAAAGCGCCAGATATGATCGAAGATGCGCATGATGCCGGGTTTTCCATGTGCAGACATCGCCACGGCATGAAAACGGTGCTGGTGCACGCGCTGCATCTCCTTCACTTTATTCACGACATCGTCCGGCAGCCGCTGGGCAATAAAATCGGAAATCACCACCGCATCCGCGTCGTACCAGTCACCGCCCTGCATGCGCTCAATGATGCTGCGAAAACAGCTGGCCAGATCGGTGCCGCCGCGAAAGCGCTGGCTTAAAAAGCGGATCGCCTGCTCCAGCCCCTGTGGGCTGGTCAGTTCATACCCTACCACTTCGCTGGAAAAGAGCATGATGTAGCAGCGACGACGATCGGCGAGCGCCACGCGCATCAGGGCCAGGCAGAACGCTTTTGCGCACTGTTCATTAAAGCCCCCCATCGATCCGGACGTATCGACGCATACAATGAATGGGCCGCGCGGTTGCTCATCAAAATCCTGGTGCACCACCGGACGCTGGCTGATCTTCTCGCGCCAGGCTTCGCCATGCAGTCGATAGGTAATGAGCTGTTTTTCCACCAGCCGACGATAAAACTCATACTCCAGTTCGGTCATTCCCAGCGTGCTGAGTTCCGTAGGCAGCAGGCGCAGGATGTCATCGCTTTGCTGTAGCCCGTCCACCTGCTCCGGTACGGTGGAGGGTTCACGTACCAGCGTACGAAAGGTCTCCATCGGCGCATCTTTCTTTGGGACCGACCGGGCCTCCCGGGAGCGGCCGAGCTGTTCTGCGAGCTTCATCAGCTCCGGCTGTTGCGCCAGAAAATCGCCGTACTTCACGATCAGCTGATAATCGCCCCGCTTTAACTGGCCGGCACTCATATCCCAGAGTCGACCGGCGGCGTTTTCATTCTCCACCAGCACCTGTTCTAACTGGCCGCTCAGGGTCATTCGCTCCTGGACTTCACTGAGCAACTGTTCGCGCTCTTCGTCCAGCAACTGCTGATTAAGGGCCGTGGCCTGGACCACAAGGCTCAGTCGCCAGCGCTGTAAAAACAGCGTATGCAGGGCGGGAGTAAAGCTGGGGTTATCCGTAACCAGCGCTCTGGCCTGGCTGGCAAACGGGGAGTGAACGTTATCAAGCAGCGTCAGGGTTTGCTGTAGCTGGGCAATAAACTGCGGCGTTGAAAGCCGCTGGCACTGCTGGTAACCAGCCACTTCCTCTGTCAGTTCCGGCGGGACTTCCGTCTCCTTAAACCGCTGGCGCAGGTTATCGCGCCAGCGGGGAAGATCGTCCGTCATTGCTTTTCGGAGCTTCGGGAATTTTTCAAAAAAGGCTGCCAGCTGCGGTGAAGCGAGCAGGGTAATGACGACCTCTTCGATCAACCCTTCCTCGCTAACCGCCAGCATGACGTTAAGCGTGTCCAGCGTTAGCATTGACGCGCCTGTTTGATCTGCGCGCTGACATCCTGCAAGCTGGCTTCAATGCGACCTAACCAGTCGCTATGGATAAAGAGGCATTTCTGTTGCTCGCTGAAGCGCGTGTGCTGCTGATGCCATTCGTTATCCAGCGCGTCGAGCTGCTGTTTGATCTCCTCCGGAACAGTATCGGAGGCCGTGCCCGGCAGCGCCAGGCGCGATCCCTGAAGGCTGACGTCGCGGATCACAAGGTGCTGGCTGCTGTCGATTTCCATCGACAGCGGCTGTGCAAAGCCGATACCGTTGAGTTTACCGCGGATCTCACCGCCTTTATCCAGCCACTGAACCAGCGCAACGCGTTCGATTGTCACGTGCACAACCTGCATATCATGCAGCTTCAGCGGCTGCTGAAGAAGAAGCGTGAGCGAGGCGTCAGTCAGCCCGGCGGGCAGTTCGTAGTGCGGTTTACGTGCAAACATCCCGCCAAGACGGTTCACCTTCAGCGCGGTTTTGTCACTTTGCTGCTGCTGGAGCTGAAGGCGACGTTGGGCAATCGCGCCCAGTTGATTAAGCATGGATTGCTGACCCCACGCGTGTCCGGTCATCAAAACGTCCAGCTGCTGTTGCATCAGATTCATCCCTTCTGCGTCGTGCCACAGGCAGTCTTTCAGCAGGATCAGATCGATTGGGGCGACAGCATCGCGGCCGCTAAACAGCGCGCTTGCCTGGAGCAGGCGAATGGCTTTCTTCCAGCGACGATCGGAGACGTACGGTGCGGAGGGCAGTAAATCAAGCTGCTGGCGCAGCATGAAGATCAGCTCAAAAACGGGATCGGGCAGTTTTATCTTGCCGATCTCCTCCTGCCACTGGTGGTATTCCTCGTCCGTGACCTGCAATGACGCTGCCACCGGGTTTTCGTTTTCATCCTGCTGGCTCACCAGCATAGAACGGAAGTTTGATTTATCCTGGACTTTATCCAGCCACAAGCGGATCAGCATACGGTCATACAGCGCTTCCAGGCTGCTGTCGGCTTCGGGCAGTTCGTTTGACGCGGCCACCAGCAGGCGCATGGGGATCTTCTCTTCGCTGGCGCCGTTACGGAAGCGGCGTTCGTTAATTGCCGTCAGCAGGGTATTCAGAATGGCCGGGCCGGCTTTCCAGATCTCATCAAGAAAGACGATTTCCGCTTCCGGGAGATAGCCCGCCGTCAGACGTTCATAGCGTCCCTCATCTTTTAGCGCCTGAATGGAGAGTGGGCCGAAAACTTCTTCCGGCGTGGAGAAGCGCGTCATCAAATACTCGAATGCGCGCGCGTTCTGGAAAGCGAATTTGAGGCGGCGTGCGATCAGACTTTTGGCAATGCCCGGCGGGCCCAGCAGAAACACGCTTTCCCCGCTCAGCGCCGCCAGTAAACAGAGGCGAATGGCGTGGCTACGCTCGTAAAGGCCTTTCTCCAGCGCACTGCTGAGGCGGGAAATTCTTTCTGCTAATAAATGTGAGTGAGCCATAATAGTTTTGCATCCTTTCGCCGTCGTGGCGGCCAATTGAAGCGAGTATAGACGTTTCGGTCTGGCCTGGTAATAGGCTGAAGTGCGGCGCTATTTTCTTTGCGCTACATTAATGCGGCTGCATTTAGGGGTACGATTTTGCATTGAATCGTGCATACTGTGCGCTTTTTGTGGGCCAAGGGACTAAGCACACATTTGTTATTCAAACGAAAAGACTAGTCTATGAGCACTGATAATAAGCAATCATTACCCGCAGTCACGCTTGCGGCGATCGGGGTTGTCTACGGTGATATCGGCACCAGCCCGCTTTATACGCTTCGTGAATGTCTGTCCGGTCAGTTTGGTTTTGGTGTAGAGCGTGACGCCGTATTTGGTTTCCTCTCGCTCATCTTCTGGCTGCTGATCCTGGTGGTCTCCCTTAAGTATCTCTCTTTCGTTATGCGGGCTGATAACGCGGGCGAGGGCGGTATTCTGACCCTGATGTCCCTTGCCGGGCGCAATACGTCTGCAAGGATGACCTCCGTGCTGGTCATCATCGGCCTGATTGGCGGCAGCTTCTTCTATGGAGAAGTCGTGATTACACCAGCGATTTCGGTAATGTCGGCCATAGAGGGGCTGGAGATTATCGCGCCACAGCTTGATACGTGGGTGGTGCCACTTGCCATTATCGTGCTGACGTTGCTGTTTGCCATACAAAAACACGGTACCGGGCTGGTGGGTAAACTGTTCGCGCCTATTATGCTGGCCTGGTTCCTGATCCTGGCGGCGCTGGGCTTACGCAGTATTATTGCCAACCCGGATGTCCTGCACGCGCTGAACCCAATGTGGGCGGTGCATTTCTTCCTTGAATATAAAGTGGTGTCGTTTGTGGCGCTGGGCGCGGTGGTGCTGTCCATTACCGGTGTTGAAGCGCTGTATGCGGATATGGGCCACTTCGGGAAACTCCCTATTCGCGTCGCCTGGTTTAGCGTGGTCTTGCCTTCACTGGTGCTGAATTACTTCGGTCAGGGCGCGCTGCTGCTTGCACACCCTGAAGCGATTAAAAACCCGTTCTTCCTGCTGGCACCGGACTGGGCGCTGGTTCCGATGCTGATCCTGGCGACGCTGGCGACGGTCATTGCCTCTCAGGCTGTCATTTCCGGCGTATTCTCCCTGACGCGTCAGGCCGTGCGTCTGGGGTATCTCTCCCCAATGCGCATTATCCATACCTCGGAGATGGAGTCTGGCCAGATTTACATTCCGTTCGTCAACTGGCTGCTCTACTTCGCGGTGGTAATTGTTATCGTCAGCTTTGAGCACTCCAGTAATCTGGCGGCGGCGTACGGTATCGCGGTAACCGGAACGATGGTGTTGACCTCTATTCTCTCCACCACCGTGGCGTACCGTAACTGGCACTGGAATAAGTTCCTCGTGGGGCTGATCCTGGTTGGCTTCCTCTGCATCGACGTGCCGCTGTTCTCTGCGAACCTCGACAAGATTGTCTCCGGTGGCTGGCTGCCGCTGACGCTGGGTCTGGTGATGTTTATTGTGATGACGACGTGGAAGAGCGAACGTTTCCGCCTGCTGCGTCGTATGCATGAGCACGGTAACTCTCTGGAGGCGATGATCGCCTCGCTGGAGAAATCCCCACCGGTGCGCGTGCCGGGCACGGCGGTGTATATGTCTCGCGCGCTGAACGTGATCCCGTTTGCGCTGATGCATAACCTCAAGCACAACAAAGTGCTGCACGAGCGCGTGATCCTGCTGACGCTGCGTACCGAAGATGCGCCGTATGTTCACAACGTGCGTCGCGTACAGATTGAGCAGCTATCGCCAACCTTCTGGCGCGTGGTGGCAAGCTACGGCTGGCGCGAAACGCCGAACGTGGAAGAGGTGTTCCACCGCTGCGGTCTGGAAGGCCTGAGCTGCCGCATGATGGAGACGTCATTCTTTATGTCCCACGAGTCGCTAATCATCGGCAAGCGCCCATGGTATCTGCGCCTGCGCGGCAAGCTGTATCTCATTTTGCAACGTAACGCCCTGCGTGCGCCTGACCAGTTTGAGATCCCGCCTAATCGCGTGATTGAGCTGGGGACGCAGGTCGAGATTTAACCCTTCTGAATATGCCGGGTGGCGCTGCGCTTACCCGGCCTACCAGACCCGTAGGCCCGCGCAAGCGTAGCGCCGCCGGGCAATTTTCCTCTGTTGCATTTCACTTAGCGAAACGTTTCGACGTTGATCACAAATCCGTTACGTCATGATGGTTTTCTGAACACTTCTGCGGCTACACTGTTTTTAGCGAAACGTTTCGCTAGTGGAGCAAAAAATGAAGAAAGGCACAGTACTCAACTCAGAAATCTCATCGGTGATTTCCCGTCTTGGGCATACCGATATGCTGGTGGTTTGCGATGCAGGCTTACCGGTTCCGCGCAGCACAACCCGTATCGATATGGCGTTAACGCAGGGCGTACCCTCGTTCATGCAGGTACTGGACGTGGTCACCGCGGAGATGCAGGTTGAGGCGGCCATCCTCGCGGCGGAAATCAAACAACATAATCCGCAACTCCACGAAACGTTGCTCAGCCACATTGAGCAACTGCAACAGCACCAGGGAAACACCATAGAAATTCGTTACACAACGCACGAGCAGTTCAAACAACAAACCGCAGACAGTCAGGCGGTGATTCGCAGCGGGGAGTGTTCCCCGTATGCGAATATCATTCTCTGTGCTGGCGTCACCTTCTGAGGCCATCATGGACGCATTACTGCAACTCAAAGGGATCGATAAGTCGTTCCCGGGCGTAAAAGCCCTCTCCGGCGCGGCGCTGAACGTCTATTCCGGGCGCGTCATGGCGCTGGTGGGCGAAAACGGCGCCGGCAAATCCACCATGATGAAAGTGCTGACCGGTATCTACCAACGCGATGCCGGTTCGCTGCTGTGGCTGGGTAAAGAGACCACCTTCAACGGCCCGAAATCCTCTCAGGAAGCGGGCATCGGCATCATCCACCAGGAGCTGAACCTGATCCCGCAGCTCACCATTGCGGAGAACATCTTCCTCGGCCGTGAGTTTGTGAACCGGTTTGGAAAAATCGACTGGAAAACCATGTATGCCGAAGCGGACAAACTGCTGGCGAAGCTGAATCTGCGCTTTAAGAGCGATCGACTGGTGGGCGACCTTTCCATCGGCGATCAGCAGATGGTGGAAATCGCGAAGGTGCTGAGCTTCGAGTCGAAGGTCATCATTATGGATGAACCGACCGACGCCCTGACCGATACCGAAACCGAATCCCTGTTCCGCGTGATCCGTGAGCTGAAATCCCAGGGCCGCGGCATTGTCTATATCTCTCACCGCATGAAAGAGATCTTCGAAATCTGCGACGACGTCACCGTCTTTCGCGACGGACAGTTTATTGCCGAGCGCGAAGTAGCAACCCTGACCGAAGATTCGCTGATCGAAATGATGGTGGGACGTAAGCTCGAAGATCAGTATCCGCATCTGGAGAAAGCGCCGGGAGAGATCCGCCTGAAGGTGGATAACCTCTGCGGGCCGGGCGTGAATGACGTCTCCTTTACTCTGCGCAAGGGCGAGATCCTTGGCGTCGCGGGCCTGATGGGAGCGGGACGTACCGAACTGATGAAAGTGCTCTATGGCGCACTGCCGCGCACCAGCGGCTACGTTACCCTTGACGGCCATGAGGTGGTCACCCGCTCGCCTCAGGATGGCCTGGCGAACGGCATTGTCTATATTTCCGAAGACCGTAAGCGCGACGGCTTAGTGCTGGGCATGTCGGTGAAAGAGAACATGTCCCTGACGGCGCTAGGCTATTTCAGCCGCAGCGGCGGCAGCCTGAAACACAAAGATGAGCAGCAGGCGGTCAGCGATTTTATCCGTCTCTTTAACGTTAAAACCCCATCGATGGAGCAGGCGATTGGCCTGTTGTCCGGCGGGAATCAGCAGAAAGTGGCGATTGCCCGCGGGCTGATGACGCGCCCGAAAGTGCTGATCCTCGATGAGCCTACCCGCGGCGTGGACGTGGGCGCGAAGAAAGAGATCTATCAGCTGATTAACCAGTTCAAGGCCGACGGTCTGAGCATCATTCTGGTCTCTTCCGAGATGCCAGAAGTATTAGGCATGAGCGATCGCATTATCGTCATGCATGAAGGGCATCTCGGCGGTGAATTCACTCGCGAGCAGGCCACCCAGGAAGTTCTGATGGCTGCCGCTGTGGGCAAGCTTAATCGCGTGAATCAGGAGTAAGAAGATGACTACCCAGGCTGTTTCTGGTCGCCGCTATTTCACAAAGGCATGGCTGATGGAACAAAAATCGCTGATTGCCCTGCTGGTGCTGATCGCGATTGTGTCGACCATGAGCCCGAACTTTTTTACCGTCAATAACCTGTTCAACATTCTTCAGCAGACCTCCGTCAACGCCATTATGGCGGTGGGGATGACGCTGGTGATTTTGACCTCGGGTATCGATCTGTCCGTCGGTTCCCTGCTGGCCCTCACCGGCGCGATCGCCGCGTCGATTGTTGGTATTGAGGTCAACGCGCTGGTGGCCGTTGCCGCTGCGCTGGCGGCAGGTGCGGCAATTGGCGCCGTAACCGGCGTGATTGTGGCGAAAGGTCGCGTTCAGGCGTTCATCGCCACGCTGGTGATGATGCTGCTGCTGCGCGGTGTGACCATGGTGTACACCAACGGCAGCCCGATTAATACCGGCTTTACCGATAACGCCGATCTGTTTGGCTGGTTCGGTATCGGACGCCCGCTGGGTGTCCCGACCCCGGTCTGGATCATGGCTATCGTTTTCCTGGCGGCGTGGTACATGCTGCACCATACCCGTCTGGGTCGTTATATCTATGCGCTGGGCGGTAACGAAGCGGCAACGCGCCTGTCCGGTATCAGCGTTAATAAAGTCAAAATTATGGTTTACTCCCTGTGCGGCCTGCTGGCGTCGCTGGCGGGCATCATCGAAGTGGCGCGCCTCTCTTCCGCACAGCCAACGGCGGGTACGGGCTATGAGCTGGATGCCAT
The DNA here is from genome assembly GCF_048283985.1 of Enterobacter cloacae complex sp. 6730903. Lineage (NCBI taxonomy): Bacteria > Pseudomonadati > Pseudomonadota > Gammaproteobacteria > Enterobacterales > Enterobacteriaceae > Enterobacter > Enterobacter cloacae complex sp. 6730903. The sequence goes on from NZ_JBLVXX010000011.1 coordinate 120,979, forward strand.
CGCGGCAGTGGTTCTGGGCGGTACGAGTCTTGCGGGCGGTAAAGGTCGCATTGTTGGGACATTGATCGGCGCACTGATCCTCGGTTTCCTGAATAATGGTTTGAATTTGTTAGGTGTTTCCTCCTATTACCAGATGATCGTTAAGGCAGTGGTGATTTTGCTGGCGGTACTGGTAGACAACAAAAAACAGTAACTGACGACACTACAGGACATCTTAGATATGAACATGAAAAAACTGGCTACCCTGGTTTCTGCTGTCGCGCTGAGCGCAACCGTAAGTGCTAACGCCATGGCGAAGGACACCATCGCGCTGGTTGTCTCTACCCTGAACAACCCTTTCTTCGTCTCCCTGAAGGATGGCGCGCAGAAAGAAGCCGATAAACTGGGCTACAACCTGGTGGTGCTGGATTCTCAGAACAACCCGGCGAAAGAGCTGGCTAACGTTCAGGACTTAACCGTTCGTGGTACCAAAATCCTGCTGATCAACCCAACCGATTCCGACGCGGTCGGTAACGCCGTGAAGATGGCAAACCAGGCGAAGATCCCGGTCATCACCCTGGACCGTCAGGCAACGAAAGGGGATGTGGTCAGCCACATTGCGTCTGATAACGTCCTGGGTGGTAAAATCGCCGGTGACTACATCGCGAAGAAAGCAGGTGAAGGCGCGAAAGTGATCGAGTTGCAGGGTATCGCCGGGACTTCCGCAGCCCGTGAACGTGGTGAAGGCTTCCAGCAGGCTGTAGCGGCGCACAAATTCAACGTGCTGGCGAGCCAGCCGGCAGACTTTGACCGTACAAAGGGCCTGAACGTCATGCAGAACCTGCTGACCGCGCATCCTGATGTGCAGGCGGTATTCGCACAGAACGACGAAATGGCGCTCGGTGCGCTGCGTGCGCTCCAGACTGCGGGTAAATCAGATGTGATGGTTGTCGGATTTGACGGCACGCCGGATGGTGAAAAAGCAGTAAATGATGGCAAACTGGCTGCGACCATCGCTCAGCTGCCTGAGCAGATTGGCGCGACTGGCGTGCAAACTGCCGATAAAGTGCTGAAGGGCGAAAAAGTTCAGGCCAAATATCCTGTTGACCTGAAACTGGTCATTAAGCAGTAAAGGCGATTCAGGCAGTCGCTGGCTGCCTGAGGGACACCAAATAAAAGAAAAGTGTGGCATACGCCACTGGGTAATACCGGTGGCGCTCTCAGATGGACACCTCAATACATGAAAACCGCAGGCAACCTCGTCGTCCTTGGCAGTATCAATGCCGATCACATTCTTAACCTTGAAACGTTCCCCACTCCGGGCGAAACCGTCACTGGCAATCAGTATCAGGTGGCGTTCGGCGGTAAGGGCGCAAACCAGGCGGTTGCCGCCGGACGCAGCGGGGCGAATATCGCGTTTATCGCCTGTACGGGTGATGACGATACCGGCGAGCGCGTACGCAAACAGCTGGCAAGTGACAACATCGACATTGCACCCGTCAGCGTGGTTGCAGGAGAATCTACCGGCGTGGCGCTGATTTTCGTCAATGCGGAAGGTGAGAATGTCATCGGTATTCATGCGGGGGCTAATGCCGCGTTAACGACTGAATGCGTCGAAGCGCAGCGTGGAATCATCGCCGGAGCGGAAGCCCTGCTGATGCAGCTGGAGTCACCGGTTGAAAGCGTGCTGGCCGCCGCGAAAATTGCGCATGAAAATCATACGTCTGTCGTACTTAACCCTGCGCCTGCCCGTGTATTATCAGACGAGCTGCTGGCGCTGGTGGATATCATCACCCCGAACGAAACCGAAGCGGAAAAGCTGACGGGTATCCGTGTCGAAAATGATGACGATGCAGCGCGTGCCGCGCTTGCGCTGCATGATAAAGGCATCGGCACCGTGATCATCACCCTCGGCAGCCGTGGGGTGTGGACTAGCGTCAATGGCGAAGGCCGTCGCGTACCGGGCTTTAAGGTCAAAGCCATTGATACCATCGCCGCAGGAGACACCTTCAACGGTGCGCTGGTAACGGCGCTGCTGGAAGGAAAAGCAATGGATGACGCGATCCGCTTCGCGCATGCCGCCGCTGCGATTGCGGTGACGCGTAAAGGCGCTCAGCCTTCTGTTCCATGGCGTAAAGAGATTGATGAATTCTTAAGTCAGCAGGGGTAACGCTTGGCCACAATGAAAGATGTCGCCCGTATGGCGGGCGTTTCTACCTCGACTGTTTCCCACGTAATCAATAACGATCGCTTCGTCAGCGAGGCGATTCGGGAGAAAGTTGACGCTGCAATTAAAGAACTCAACTATGCGCCGTCTGCGCTGGCCCGCAGCCTGAAGCTCAACCAGACGCGCACCATCGGCATGCTGATCACGGCCAGTACCAACCCTTTTTATTCTGAACTGGTGCGCGGCGTGGAGCGCAGCTGTTTCGAACGCGGCTACAGCCTAGTGCTATGTAATACCGAAGGTGATGAGCAGCGCATGAACCGAAACCTGGAGACGCTGATGCAAAAACGCGTCGACGGGCTGCTGCTGCTCTGTACCGAAACGCATCAACCCTCGAAAGAGATCATCCAGCGCTACCCTTCTATTCCCACGGTGATGATGGACTGGGCGCCGTTCGACGGCACCAGCGATCTGATCCAGGATAACTCGCTGCTGGGCGGCGATATGGCGACTCAGCATCTGATCGATAAAGGTCATACCCGCATTGCCTGTATTACCGGCCCGCTGGATAAAACCCCGGCGCGCCTGCGTCTGGAAGGCTATCTTTCGGCCATGGCACGGGCGGGGCTTGCCATTCCTGATGGCTATCGCATCACCGGCGATTTCGAATTTAACGGTGGATTTGAAGCAATGCAGAAACTGCTGGCGCAAGAGCCGCGTCCGCAGGCGGTGTTTATCGGTAACGATGCGATGGCATTCGGAGCTTATCAGGCGCTGTATCAGGCGGGATTACGTGTTCCGGACGACATGGCGATCGTCGGTTACGATGATATCGAACTGGCGCGCTACATGACGCCGCCGCTGACCACCATCCATCAGCCGAAAGATGAACTGGGCGAGCTGGCCATCGATGTGTTGATCCACCGCATGGCCCAGCCCACGCTGCAACAGCAACGTTTGCAGCTTACTCCTGTTCTGATGGAACGCGGTTCGGTTTAGCCTTCTCTTTGTGACGCTCTTTAATCAGGTTCCGGCCGTCTTTTGGTTTTAACAACATAAAGACCACCGCCGATACCACGGTAAGTGCGCCCATAGTGATAAAGGTATAGTGGAACTGCTCAACGGTATTCGTACCGTCAAACCCTTCATAAAACCGCAGTACCGCCGCGCTCACGGCAACCCCGAGGCTGATCGACAGCTGTTGAGTGACCGCCAGTACGCTGTTGCCGCTGCTGGCGTTCTCGTCGGTGAGATCCGCAAGGGTGATGGTGTTCATCGACGTAAACTGCGTCGACATGGCCATACCCAGCACAAACAGCGGCAGGATCAGCATCCAGATTGGTAACGCCGCAGATTGCAGGGAGAACTGCGCAATCATCAATCCGATAAAGATCGTCACGCCAACCAGCGTCTTACGATAGCCAAACCAGCGCAGCACCTGCGTGACCGTCGATTTTGCCAGAATGGAGCCCATCGCTGTGGGCGCCATCATGCAGCCAGCAATCAGGGCCGGATAGCCGAAACCGACCTGGAGCATCAGCGGCATCAGGAACGGTACGCAGCCCGTGCCCAGACGCGAAGCAATATTGCCCGCGATCCCGACGGAGAACGTTCGGGTGTTAAACAGAGATAAAGAGATAAGCGGTGTCGGATGGCGACGCGCATGACGTATATATAGAAGGAACAGCAGAATACCGCTGAGGATGACGGCCAGCGCCAGCCACGTCGCTACGATTTTCTCGCCAAACAGCTCCATCCCGCTGGAGAACAGGACCAGGCTCAGGCCAAACAGGAAGAAGCCGCCCATATCGAAGCTGCGTCTTGGCGTGGTGAAGTTCGGCATATATTTGCGGGCATAAATCAGCCCTGCCACACCAATCGGAATATTAATCAGGAAGATCCAGTGCCAGCTTGCCCAGGTCACCAGTACGCCGCCGAGAACCGGGCCAAGTATCGGACCGACCAGCCCCGGCATAGTCACAAAGTTGAGCACCGGAAGCAGTTCGCTGCGCGGATAGGCGCGTAATAACCCCAGACGTGCGACGGGCATCATCATCGCGCCGCCTATCCCCTGTAGAACGCGGAAGATAACCAGTTCCGTCAGAGAGGTGGAGAGGGCGCAAGCCAGAGAACCGAGCGTGAACAGCGTCACCGCCAGCATGAACACTTTGCGTGTGCCGAAACGATCGGCCAGCCAGCCGCTGACCGGAATAAGCATCGCCACCGTCAGGGTATAACTGATGATGGCGGATTGCATCGCCAGCGGGGAGCGGTTAAGGCTTTGGGCGATGGCGGGAAGGGCGGTATTGAGGATAGTGGCATCCAGTGCCTGCATAAAGAACGCCATGGCTGCAATCCACGGCAGTCCGGCCATACTGCGTGCTTTTTTCTCTGTCATTTATTTACCTGCTGGTGGGTTGGCGCGGCCAGCAACGCCTGGCACGCACTCAGGGCTCGCTGCCCGTCGCTCTCCTGAATGGCATCGACTATCGCCTGATGCAGATCCAGCTTCACCACCTCATCCTGTGTGATAGAGGTAAAGTAAGTGTGGTACACAGAATGGAATAAAGAAGCAAAGGAGGTCAGGAAAGGATTTCCGCTCATATTATAGATATGTTCATGCCAGGCCATATCGACCGCTATCCAGCGCTCGCGGTTAAAGTGCTTTTTCAAATCCACCATCTCTTCCATCAAAGTATTGAGCTGCGCTTTTTGCTCTGCTGTGCCGAGCGTGGCGGCAAGCAGGCAGGCCTGAGGCTCAAGACTGCTGCGCATAACCAGAAAGTGATCGACGACCTGATTAAAGTTATCTTCGGTCATCCACCAGGTGAGCAACTCCTGATCGAGAAAGTTCCAGTTTCCCTGAGGCATAACGCGGGTGCCAATGCGCGGGCGTGGAAGCACCATCCCTTTCGCCGTTAATGTTTTTACCGCTTCGCGAACGGCGGTACGGCTAACGCCAAACTGATCTCCCAGCTCCATCTCGCTGGGCAGGATGCTACCTGGAGCATATTTACCCGCTAAGATCAGCTGCGCCAGTTTCTCTGCCAGCACATAGGACAGGTTTTTTTGAGCTGCCAGCTGTTGTGCGCTTAATGGCATCGCTTTTATTCCTTAGATATTGATGCGGCTAATTATGCCATCTCAGGTGTGATTGTGGTTGCAGATACATCAAATAGAACAATTTGTAGCTGGATCTCATCGCTTTTGGTGAAAAAAAACACGGTCAGAAACTTTTTTTAAATTTCCTCTTGTCACTTCAGAAGAACTCCCTATAATGCGCCTCCACTGACACGGAACAACGGCACGCAAGCCGCCGGGTCAGCAGAGAAAAGCAAAATAAACGCTTGACTCTGAAGCGGGAAAGCGTAATATGCACACCCCGCGCCGCAGCGAAAACGAAGCGGCACTGCTCTTTAACAATTTATCAGACAATCTGTGTGGGCACTCAAAGTGACATGGATTCTTAACGTCGCAAGACGAAAAATGAATACCAAGTCTCAACGAGTGAACACGTAATTCATTACGAAGTTTAATTCATTGAGCATCAAACTTTTAAATTGAAGAGTTTGATCATGGCTCA